>JAATGF010000012.1 GCA_015654795.1 Bacteroidales bacterium | reverse complement strand
GCGTATTGAAAAATACATAACCGGAATAGTTAAAAACAATGAAAGTCACCTCTACGCTATTTATGCGAATCCGGAACACGTTCACTTTCTTATCTCCCGTTCACCAAACATTTCTGAAGAAACAATCGCCACAATAGTAGCAAATAGCACAGAGCGGTTTATTAATGAAAACAAATTTTGTCAGGGCAAATTTAAATGGTCCCGCACATGCGGGATTCTGCTTTTTCAGTATCAAAAGGTGATATAGTCAAAGTATGTAACTATATCCTTAATCAGCCAGTACACCATCGGAAGATAAGTTACATGGAAGAATATGAGGCATTTATCAAGTTCTATCAGAAAACCATCAGCCCCAAATAAGGTAATGAGGTTGTGGGTTGTGAGCGTTGGTTTTCTACTGAGGTAGCCCTGAAAAATAAGGTTTAAAGAAAAGGCGATTATCCCTCTGGGATATTTTTCAGCTATACTGAAAATTTCATTATCAATATTTAAAACATTTCTCAACAGACTAAATCATTATCTGCTACTAACCTAAATTTCCAGCGTAAAAACCGTGCCGTCCTGTTCATTGGATACAAGGCTGATCGACCCCTTAAGTGACCGCATAATCTGCCTCGAAAGACTTAAGCCAATTCCCGATCCGTTCTCTTTGGTTGTGTAAAAAGGGATAAAGATCTTCTCCTGAATCTCAGCAGGAATTGCCGGTCCGTTATTTGAAATTTTAATAATTACCCGATTATCGCGATTCTCCGAGAGTTCGATAAGAATCTTGCGCTGATCTTCAATTTGCAGCAAAGCGTCGATGGCGTTGTTGATCAGATTAACAACTACCTGATTAATAAGATTCTTATCTGCGAAGATTTCGGCAAGCGTCTTTTCAACATCAATTTCCAATTCAATATGCACTGATCTTAACCGTTCTGCAAAAAGAATTGTCAGTTGTTCGAGCCAATCATCAACAGCAAACCGTTGAAATACAGGCTCCGGGATCTTCGTTAGTCTGCGGTAACTGTTTACAAAATTGACCAATCCATTGCCCTGTTCCTCAATCAGCTTTAAACCTTGTACGGTTGTCGCGATCATGGAATCATTAACAGCATCCATCTTTACAGGAGCATCACCAGCTGTATAAAAATTCACAAGTGTTTTCGATACAGAAATCATGGGCGCGAGCGAATTCATAATCTCGTGTGTAAGAATGTTGATCAGTTTTTGATACGATTCCAACTCCTTTTCATCCAATTCCTGGCGGATATCCTGAACAGAGATCAGCTTCACCATTTTATCGCTACTTTTAATGGCCGTCGCCCGGAAAAGAAGCAATTGAACAGATCCCGACAGATTATTCCGGAAAGTGACTGACTCACCTGCCTCAATGCGTATCAGCACCTTATAAAATTCTTCATTCTTGATCTTCAGCAAGTTCATATTAGTTGAGGCAGGCGAAATACCCGCATAACGGCATATCACCTCATTAATGAGTTCAATCTCATCCTGTTCGTTTAATACCACAAGACCAATCGACGCCTGCTGAATCAGCGCCCTGTAATACTTCTCTTTATATTCGTTTTCAAGTTTGATTTGCTGAATATGCTTATTCAGTTCGTTCATACTATGATTGAGCGCTTTAAAAGACTTATCCTCAATATTTACAGGAAAGTTAACCGTTGTATCATCATTCCTGATCGAATCGAAGAAGAAGCTAATGCTCCTGTTCGTTTGCCGAAACTTCACGATTAGCTGAACAGCACAAACTATTCCAACAACAAGAAATAAAATGGCAACGGTGTACATCCCCTTCCCAATAGAAAAACCGGCCCCTATATTTACAAAAACGGCGAACAGCAGCCACGTAATCAGCGTCGAAGCATAGCTCTTAGATTTCATATTTCTCGATTTTGCTGTAAAGCGTCGGCCTCGAAATCCCCAGTTTAGAAGCAACAATTGTCAGGTTTCCGGCATGGCGCTTCATCGCTGCGGCAATCATCTGTTTTTCCATCTCCTCCAATGTTTCGGGCTGACTGCCAATCTGATCCATTTCGAATCCGCCCATAAAATCGATCGGTCGTAGTTCAATGCTATCTGCCAGAATTACAGCCTTTTCAATCGAATGTTGTAATTCCCTGATGTTCCCGGGCCACGGTTGACTTTGAAGCTTTGCAATTGCAGCAGATGAGATCTTCATCTGAGGTTTCCCGTATTTTTTACCATACAGTTCCACATAATAACCTGCAAGATCTTCGATATCCTCACTCCTCTCGCGAAGCGAAGGCAGATGTATCTCGATGGTATTGAGCCGGTAAAGAAGGTCCTGGCGAAATTGTCCTTCGCTCACCATCTGATGAACATTCTTGTTGGTTGCGCTTACGAGACGGATATCTATTTGTGCTTCTTTGTCCGAACCAACGGGGGTAATACTCCGCGATTGCAATACAGTGAGCAGTTTTGCCTGAAGATTTAATGGAATATTCCCGATCTCATCGAGGAAAAGCGTCCCTTTATTGGCAAGAACAAATTTCCCGATCCGATCTTCCATCGCCCCCGTAAACGATCCCTTTTTATGTCCGAACAGCTCACTTTCGAAGAGTGTTTCGGCAAGTGATGCCAGATCAACAAGAACAAATAGCTCGTTTTTACGAAGCGACAACCGGTGTATTTCTTTGGCAATAACACCCTTCCCGGTACCGTTCTCCCCGGTAATCAGCACATTGGCATCCGTGGCAGCAACCTTTTGAACAAGATTCATCACCTGCTGCATCGCTGCCGATTGCCCAATTATCAACTGTTCGCCACGGTTAAGCTCTTTTTTCATCGATTGCTCCTTCCCCTTCAACTCCGTGATTTCGCGGTTCGATTTCCGCAAACGGTAAGCCGATTTCAGCGTGGCAATCAACTTCTCATTCTCCCATGGCTTTAGCACAAAATCAGCGGCTCCCTCCTTTAACGCATTCACAGCAAGCTGGATATCCCCAAACGCGGTAAACATCACAACCTCCGTTTCGGGGAATCTTTTTTTAATCTCCCTCAGCCAGTAAAGCCCTTCATTTCCTGTGCTTTGCCCCGCCTTAAAATTCATATCGAGCAAAACAATGTCATAATTACCCGACTCAAGTTCTGACGAAAGCATATTCGGATTCGAAATCGTCTGCACCTTTTCGAATTCAAATTGCAAAAACATCGTTAGTACCTGCAAAATACTTTTCTTATCGTCGACAATTAAGAGCTTTCCTTGTTTCATTTTTTTTAAATAGTTTAGCGGAATCCCCCTCGTTTGCAATCCCGAAAGTCGGGACCCCGTTTTTTCGGGGAGGGGGATGTTGTTTTGAGTTTGCAACTCGTATTTCAGTGTCGTTTTTAATTTCTGCATTTATTGCCTTGACTTTTTAGCCGGAATCCCCCTCGTTTGCAACGAGGGGTTTGTTGTTTTGAGTTTTCAACTCGTATTCGAATCCCTTTGTTATTTTGAGTTTGTAACTCCTATTCAAATTTCTGTTCCGGAATCCCCCTCGTTTGCAACGAGGGGTTTGTTGTTTTGAGTTTTCAACTCCTATTCGAATCTCTTTGTTATTTTGAGCTTTCAACTCCTATTCAAATTTCTGTTTCAATATTTACCATTCCACTACTAGTGCCTGCATAATCACCCGCAGAGCTAAACATATAATCTTCTGCATTTGCAACAATTAATGCCCTAACGGGGTTTTGGTGGATATAGTTGATCTTTTGATTGATTAAATAATTATCCACCAGTACTATTGGATGACTTGTATCCTGCCATACCTTAAAATTTTTGATACGATGATCGAATTTACCAGCAAAAGCAAAACGATAGAGTAACCATTCTTTGCGACTTTCAGGCACTTCATTAATCGTTTCAATTATCTTCTTGGCTGTAAATTTCTTAAAATCACGTATTATATCGCTTAAACGAAAACCATCATTCGCCTTTGCCACCAAATGAATATGGTTTGACATCAGGCACCATCCATATACAGTCAGTCCTTTGCTTTCAATGCAATAGTTTAGTGAATCAACTATCACCATTCGGTAACAATTTCGGGTAAAGACATCAACCCAATCGGTGATTGTAAAGGTCAGAAAATAAACAGCATTCTGATCGGCTATGGTATAGTTTTCTGATGACATTATATAATTTATTTATCGCTACAAACGATTGACCAAAAACCTCTCGTTGCAAACGAGAGAAAAACAAAAATTACAACTCATCATCTTTATCTAATTCGAATTCTTTTTCGGTTTTAATCTCTTCATTAAAAAATTTCGTCACTTCTTTTTTATCCTTCAGATTTTTCCGGATCAGATAAACAATCAAAATAATCGCACAAAACGCAATAATGCCTAAAACCGTCCAATTTACTTCCATTGTTTTAATTCTTAATAAAGTTAAAGCGAATATTAGCTAACGTACTGCTACCCAAAGGAAAAATCCCCCTCGCTTGCAATCCAGAAAGTCAGGACCCCATTTTTTCAGGGAGGGGTTTGTTGTTTTGAGTTTGCAACTCGTATTTGAATTGAATGTATTATCCTAAAAGCAATAGACATTTTATCGTTACACACGATCTGATATTATTATCCTCTGCGCCCCTTTTGGTAACCATATCTACTTCAAAAATAATCATATTATTTCACAACAAATCATCAAAAGAGATTTAAAATCAGGCAAAGAAAAATGGCAATATTATTTAATCTGTTGGCTTTTTTTGATATTTCACAATACCAAAAACCTCAATTTTGTCTTCCGTTATCCGAAAAACGATGGTATACCCCTTAAAAATTAAATCCCGAATGGTTTTGTCTTCGAAGTATATTGATTTTCTGTATCGATAGGGATTTGTTGGTATTTCTTTAATTCTCTTCAACAAATCCGATTTAAATTTTCTTGCCCTGAAAGGGCTATCGAGGGAAATGTATTCAATTTGGCTTTCTATGCGAATAATGAAGGTATCTTTAAATACTACTCTCATGCTTTTTGATGATATTTTCAAGTCGTAGTTCTGCCTCCTCCATTTCTATAAACCTGGCTTTCCCGTCCAGTATTTCGTTTAATTCATCCGAGAGATAATTTTGATTCTTCACAAAATCAGAAGTTTCAGAGATGATTTCAACTTCATCTTTGCTGAATTTACTGAGAAGTCCTAATAACTTATCGTAAACGCCGTCATTCACTCTTAATCTTACCGTATGCATACGAATCTGCTTTTTACAAATATAAGAAAAATTGAATATCGTTTTATAATGGCACATTCTAATATTTGCGAAACAATTATATCAATAGTCGTTTCATCAATTGTTTAATATAATAAAGCCAAATAATTCGGTAGGGTTTGGTAGGGGTTTGATTCGTGTTTCATTCTTATCTGGTTCGGTACCGTTTTCACCAACTATTCTTACATAATGTATAATTGGAATGCTCTACCTAAACATCGGCACATCTATAAAAGGCATAAGCTTAAAATGCTGTCTCTCCATCACAAAAACTTGCTTTTGGGCAGGTAAAGTTCTCATAGTTACTGACCCAAACTAATTTTAAAGTGCGGCAATTCTACCTGTAATTTCACTTTTGCCTGTAATGCATTAAAAACGCGCATTAAGGTATCAATCGTAACATTACTGGCATTACTCTCAATCCTCGATATTTGCGATTTTTGTACTCCAATAAGTTTTCCCAACTCCTCTTGGGTTAAATTGCGTTCCCGGCGAGTCTGTTTAATGGCTTGTCCGATTAAGTCCATTTGTAACTCATACTCAAACTTATCCCGGTCGGGTGTACCCTTCTTTCCAATAAGTTTATCTTCAACTTCGTCTAATGTATATGTTTTCATCTCTTAGTCCTTGAAATATTCCGTCCGTAGTGCTTCTTATCAAGGCCACTGAGAAATTCAAATGCCTCATCTAAAAATATAACGTCAAAAAGTTTATCCATTTCCTCAGTACTTTTCAGAACAAAGATAAGTTAAGTTTCATTAAAACGAAACTCATTTTTAGACAGATTTGCAGTCATACATTGAAAGATAAGTGCACTTGTCAATATTTAATACGGGCACCCATTAAATTTCCTTACAATAGACCCAACGTCCGGAAAGATTAGAATGCTATTATTCTGCATCTTACATTTATTGGCATGGATTTCGTAATCACCGGCTTCGAAAATCAATTAATAAAATCACAGATATGATCAGGACAGTCAGGCTTACAAAGATCTTCGGCACAGAAGAGGTAGAAACGACAGCGCTTAATGCCATCAACTTTGAAGTAAAGAAAGGGGAATTTGTCGCCGTAATGGGTCCTTCAGGATGCGGCAAATCGACGCTTATGAATATTATCGGGCTGCTCGACAGTCCAACTTCGGGTGAATGTTTCTTCGACGGTGTCGATGTTGCCCGATTTAAAGAAAACCAGCGCACTGAGCTACGCAAAGGGAACATCGGTTTTATCTTTCAGAGTTTCAATTTAATTGATGAACTCACTGTTTACGAGAATGTTGAGCTCCCGCTTCTGGCGCTCAAAACTCCGGCAGCCGAACGGAAACGCATTATTGAGGCGATGCTCGAACAGTTGAAGATCAGTCACCGGAAGAAACATTTTCCCAGGCAACTATCTGGAGGACAGCAACAACGCGTGGCTATTGCCCGGGCGCTTGTTACAAAGCCCAAACTGATTCTTGCTGATGAGCCGACAGGAAATCTTGATTCGGCAAACGGCGAACAGGTGATGCAGATCCTCGAAAAGCTTAATGCCGAGGGGACTACAATTGTAATAGTCACTCACTCTGCCGAACATGCAGCGCGTGCACACCGGATTGTCAACCTTTTCGACGGACATATCATTACCGAACAAATCGGGAAGAAATTCACAACTACAAAATTGATTATCGAACCAGCTATTTTACCCGAAAACTGAAACGCCATGATCAAACAATTTTTCACGCTTGCCATTCGGAATATACTGAAAGACAAGATATTTTCACTGATCAACTTCACCAATCTGGTGGTTGGATTCGCCACCTTTATTCTGGCCGCCCTGATTATTAATGAAGAGTTGACATGGGATAAAAGCAATGAGAATTACGATAGGATCTACCGCTTACAACTTTTCATGGATCAACCTGAAAATACGACACAGCATACCTGGAGCGTTACAGCCGCACTCAGCAGGCACGAACTGCTAAATCAGCCTGAAATAGAAAAAATTGCATTGCTACACGATGTAAGTGATAATAACATGGAAGGCGTTTTTCTGTCACCGGATAAGAAGAACCAGTTTCTGATACGCTATGGCTATTTTTCCGATCAAAGTATTTTTGACATCCTTACATTTAAATTTCTGGAGGGTGATATTCACCAGGCGCTTACACAACCCTATTCAATCGTTTTATCCAAAAAAGTGGCAGATCAGCTTTTCCCGTCCGAAAAAGCGATTGGAAAAATAATCTATGGCGAAAACAAGGTGCAGTTTACCGTCACAGGCGTGTATGCCGATTTCCCCCTAAACTCAACGTTGAATCCTCAATACCTGGTGCCAATGGTTTCATTTGCACCGATTTCCAATTTCAAGGATTACGAAACCAATTACTGGTCTTATGCATTTTACACGTACGTATTGCTAAAACCAAATGCCAATCCGACAGATGTTGATAAACGGATTTATAATGCGCTAAAGGATTACCGCAAAGAACATCACCCTTATCTTCGTCCCCTTTCGATGCTTCATCTGAATCCGTATTTTCAGAAAGACTATCATATTTTCGTTTCCATAATTTCGGCAACAGCCTTGTTCATCCTGATTCTCTCATCAATCAATTATATTAATCTTCAAACGGCAAATGCCACTACCCGACTCCGGGAAATCGGAATAAAAAAGAGTGTTGGCTTTTCGAAAAAGATGTTGCTCCAGCAGTTTATCGGAGAATCAATGCTCACATCCTTTATTTCCGGATTAATGGGAATTTATCTTGCTCAGCTCTCACTCCCGCTATTCAATAAGATCATTGGCAACATTGTGCTCACGAGTGTTTTCAGCAACTGGAGTTTACTGGCACTCTTATTCATTGTCACCATCATTACAGGAATCCTTTCAGGCCTGTATCCTGCCTATGTGATTGCGTCTTATAATCCTGTTAAAGCGTTGAAACAAAAATTTGTCCAGGATGACACAAATGGTTTCAGTCTGAAAAAGGCTTTAATTGTTACTCAGTTCAGCATTTCGCTTTTCCTGCTTATCGTAAGTTTCATTGTCTTTAGACAAACCAATTATATGTTAACGATGAATATGGGATACGAACACAAAAACCTCATATATGCAAATATTACGACAAATAAAATCGGATCATTCGATCAGGTTCGCTATCGTCTGTTGCAACACCCCGAGATTGAAGATGCCTGCTTTTCGAATTATGTCCCGTATATTTTACCTGGCGGTGACGACCTTACCTGGGATGGAGCAAAAAGCGGAGATAAAGTGTTTGTCAGGATAAGTAAAGTCAGTTATGACTATCTGACAACCTTTAAAATGAAGATAGCCAGCGGACGGAACTTTTCGCGCGATTATTCAGATAAAAACAGCTGTCTGATTAATGAAACGGCAACGCGCATTTTTAACTGGAAGGACCCGATTGGCAAGCGGCTGAAAGTATGGGGAAATGATTATACCGTTGTAGGTGTGATGAAAGATTATTATCCTTATTCTCCGCATAATGCCATTGAGCCACATCTCTTTAGATTGATGACTGACAGTGTAGGACTGACAGGATTATATACAGTTCGGTTTGCTACCGGCAAGGAGCAAAAAGCGATGCAAATCGTTAAAGATGAATTCGAACGTTCATATCCCGAAGATGTGGCCCAGTTTAGGGATTTTGAACATCTTGTTTACATTGATATGGCAACAAAAGGATGGGAAACATTCCGGAATATTACGATTTTTCTTGCGATACTCTCTATTATTATCTCTTCAATCGGTCTCTTTGGGTTGGTGATGTTCTATGCCAAGCGAAAACTGAAAGAGATTGGTCTTCGTAAAGTATTTGGTTTCTCATTAGGGAGCCTCTATTTCACAATGACTTCAGGGTTTATTTCGTATATTCTAATCTCTGTTATTTTAGCCTGGCCTGCAGGATACTATGTCTATAAAAACCTGCCCGGCGCCACAAGATACCCTTTGCAGATCTGGGAATTTCTGTTGGCCACCGCCATTACACTCATTGTCGCCCTTCTTACAATCAGCTTCCAGGTTTTAAAAGCCTCGCAGGTCAACCCTGCGCAAATATTAAAAGATGAATAGCTGAGTTTATTCTGTTTACACAAATTGTTTGTTGGCCTTTGCCTGTGAATGACAGAGCCATTATCCATAGAAGAAAAAAACGATGCTTTCATAAAACGGACAGACAATCTTGAAAAGGTAGTTGATAGCTTGAAAAATGAAACTTGGGATTTAAAATCCCAGGTTAATCAGTCACCCCGCCCGATTGTGTAAGAGATATTCCGGTTGCATAGTAATTTATTTATATTTCTATATATCAATTACATATATTAGCATACTTGCTGCCTAATGCATAGCTAACGCATACTGCTATTTAACATATGATTAAAAACTTTTATGCAATAGCTATGCTTTAATTCTTCTTTTATCGTCATAATTGTCACTATTCCAGTATTGTAAACT
>JAATGF010000052.1 GCA_015654795.1 Bacteroidales bacterium | reverse complement strand
CGCTGCTTTAACAGTAAAACCAAGTATTATCATAAATTAATCATCAATGAGGCAGGTAATTATTGCAAACAGATGATTGAACTGATCGGCTCATCTGAAGAGATCTGTATTGTGAAATATTCGTTATGCAGGACTCTTAAAAAGCTCAAAATGCTTTTAAGAGAGGCGGCCAGTCTCATTAAAGCCAAAGATTATGAACTAAAATATATCAATCCATATCAATCAAATTTTGACGCCGGAAGAGATCATACGACAAATACTTATATTATCCAGCTGTTAAAAACGGCCCTGCTAAAGATATATCTTGAAATCCAGGAAGTGTTCAAATCTCACCTGTCTTATGAGGATTATATGGAAATTGAAGATTTGTATTTACAGGTTCTTTCTGAACCTATACCTGCGGAAACATTTCTTAAACGTCATTCTATCCCTGAAGTTGTGCCGGCTGAAGTAAAGCCGGATATAGCGGAAACCGTTAAAGTCATTCGCGCACATACAATACCAGAATCTTTCAGGTTCGACAGATTATGCACAAATCCAGACGCTTTGAATGATTTGTTCGATTCGCTCCTGCTTCATCTCTTTATTGCCCAAAGGAGTTCTATCCGTGATTTTAAAAAGATTTTTTCGGGTAAAGAGATCACAGGGCCAATACGCTGGACAGGGAATTCCAGTGAGTTTTATTGGTTTATTTATTTGATATATAACAAGTACAAGTTTGTCGAAGATCTTAAGCAACAACAGTGGAAAGTTGCCTGTCATTGTTTTGTACAGGGCAATGGTACCCGTTTTGATGTATCTAAAATCAGGAACCTGAAAAAACCCCGACTAACAGCAGCGGTAATCGAAAAGGCGGTAAGACTTTTAAAATAGAAATACAAAAAATTGCACTGATCTTCATTGAATTATACGCTGATTGTCAATAAGTTATTAATTTTTGTTCTATGACATTTCGTGTGGGTATTGTAATTGATGAAGTTTCGCGGCGAAGCGGCAATATAACTATATGTTAGCTTTTTATATTGCCCTTTCAGGGCGTTTGAACTATTTCTAATTCATAAACCCAATGCGTTGCATTGGGCTGAATTATATAGGGCCTTCAGCCCAATCCACAAATTGACCCGCACAAATCGTTATAGAGCCTTCGTTTAGCTGATTTTCGATTTACGGAGTTTTTGAAGGTGATTTTTCTCAAAGATTCCGCAGCTACGCTGTTTAATTCGCCAGGTAGCAGATATTTTCTACAAAGATATCGCGGCTATGCTGCTAAAATACCGGAAAGGGAAGAAGGAATCAAGGGCGAGGATTGTATCCCATAATTACTTTAGAAGAAAGATATCCAAAGATTTAAAATGCCTTACTGTCTTATTTATATATTTATAATGTATTATAAAGAAGATAATAAGGTTGATGAAATTCGGGGTGACTGTTTTTCTGCTAAATATTTAAAAATAAGGTTTTTATAAATAATAAGTTTTATAAATCACACCAAAATATTCCAGATGGTAATTAGGAAATGCCTTTGGGTCATTGATAATTATTAAACGAAAAAAAGATTACGCTAATTTGTGGTAAAATGAAGCACTTTAGCGGTATGGCGGCTTAGCGGGAAGTAAGAATTTGCTACTCTGCACTACACACCTCAGGTTTTTTTTAATATTTGATGCTATAGTTTTTTCTGAACAATGGCAGTTCCTTACGTAGTTCCATCACTCTGTACGATACACTCCGCACTGCACCATTCCAATCATAACAGCTGAGGGTTGAAGCCTTAATTACATTTACCTGTCTTTGATCATCAGAGATGACATTTGGCCAGATGTCCATTTAATCATTTTTTTAATACCGTTTTAAATGGACAAATTAATGAAGTGCCTTGACAGACTCAATCGTCGTCGGGAAGTCAGGTTTTGGATCAAAAGTCAGGATATGAATTTTAGAGAAGCACGTTTTTTCCTGGAACTGACACACCGTCATTTTTCACGGCTGGTAAAAAATGGCTTAATACCTTATCAAAAAAAGGGGAGAACCAGGTATTTCAATAAAACAAGGTTGAATCTTTGGCTGGTACAGATCTGTTTTATACCAGATTCAGAAATGGAACGGCAGGTGGCTGAACACTTTATCAAAATCGGGAGGGTGAGGTTATGAATGAACTGATAGACCTTGCCATCTATATCTCGCGGGAGATGCATACCCTGAAAGCATTTGTACAGTGGAAGAGCCGGATGTTTTCGGAACAGATTGCAGGGGAATGGGTGGACAGCAAGCGGGCAATGACCATTCTGAAAATCAGTAAGCGGACAATGCAGGACTTGCGCGATAACGGGACACTGGCTTACAGCAAGCTGATGGGGAAGTTTTTTTATAAAGCGGAAGACCTGGTGAAACTCCTGGAATCAAATTATTTGAAAAAGGGGAATAGTCATTGAGTCATTGAAAAGGTCATTAAAGTCATTGGGTCATTGATGGTCATTAATGTCATTGAAGTCATTGAAAAGGTCATTGGCTTCGCTGTCATTGAAAAGGTCATTAAAGTCATTAGGTCATTGACGGTTATTAATGTCATTGAAAAGGTCATTAAGGGTCATTGGGCCATTAATGAACATTAATCTTTGAGTCGGGCAAAAAATCTTACAAGGAGTCTTGTGAAGTTATACACAGTGGTACACAGAGTTCTAAAAGAATAAATTATGGATGATGAAATAACAGATAAAGTATCCGGAGATATAGAGGAGTCAAATACGGAGAGCAGGATATATAATACACCTCATCTGCCGGCAGGAATATATAATAATCTTCCTTCAATTTTGAAAGAGAGCACTGAACTGTTCCAGGATGATGTCGAGAAAGATGTATTCCTGATAGGGGCTTTGGCTGTATTAAGCGGCTGTTTTCCAAATGTTAAAGGGGTTTATTTTGATGAACCGCACTCGGCACACCTGTATGCCTTTATCACGGCTCCGGCAGGATCGGGGAAAGGGAAAATGAAATGGGCGAGGTACTTAGGGCAAACAATCCATGAGCACATGACAGAACAGGCAAAATTAGCGCGTGAAACTTATGATGTAGAAATGGAACATTACAATAATCTCGACCGAAGAGAACGATTGGATGAAAACAAACCTGTGGAACCGCTACGCAAGATGTTTTTTATACCGGCCAACAGCAGTTCTTCCGCTTTTATCCAGGCGTTAGCCGATAATAATTTCACCGGTGTGATCTTTGAAACTGAAGCTGACACACTGGCCAATACTTTTAAGCAGGAGTGGGGTAATTTCAGTGATGTATTGCGTAAGGCATTTCATCATGAGAGTACCAGTCTGTTCAGGAGGAAAGATAATGAATTTATCGAGATTGAAAATCCGCAACTGGCCATTGTACTTTCAGGTACGCCGAGACAGGTAAAAAATATGATGCCAGATGTTGAGAACGGGTTGTTTAGTCGTTTCCTTTATTATGCTTTCGAGGATAACAGCAAATTTAAGAATCCCTTTATTTCGCACCAAAAGATGGATTATATTGAATTTTTCAAGTTGCAGGGGAGACGCATTTTTGATCTGTACCAGCAATTAAACGGTATGGCTCAGCCCATTAATTTTTCGTTGACAGCTGACCAGGGGAGGCATTTTACAGAACAGTTTGATCAGATGCTTCAACGGAGCAAACTGTTGCTTGGAAATGATTTTGAAGCAAACACAAAACGACTGGGGCTGATTACCTTTCGCATTGCAATGATACTTTCTGTATTGCGTGTATCTGACGAAGGTGAGCTTCCTTCTCAATTGGTATGCGGTGATACTGACTTTATAACTGCGCTTACACTTGCAACTACGCTTGAAAAGCATGCTATAGCTGTTTATCAAAACCTGCCCAACAATGAATT
>JAATGF010000175.1 GCA_015654795.1 Bacteroidales bacterium | reverse complement strand
TTTTTCAGAAAAAACCTCGCGTAGCGTTGCCGAGAATTAACTCGAAAAATCGGAAAGGATACCCCTTTCTTTATACATAAAAAATCAACACTCCACCAAAAGCGCCGAAGGGTCTTAATATCTGTTACATACACACTTTAGCCTGACGGCTATGCTTTGAAAAAGGGGGAGATGGCACACTGCGTGTGCGGGAGTTTGGGAATGGGATGCACTAAGAACTTTGGGAAGTTAACAGTAGTGGATAATAACTCAGTATTTTACCCGCACGGATTACCTGGAAGTACTTTGGGTACTCCAAACTCTTACCACGATCACCTCCCAAGTTCGTCCTTAAGGTATTTGGCTGTATATGATTGATTCATCGCGATAATCTCTTCGGGAGAGCCGCTACACAACAGGTGACCACCATCTTTTCCGCCTTCGGGACCAATGTCGATAATATGGTCGGCCACTTTGATCACTTCCATATTGTGCTCAATTACAATCACCGTATTTCCCTTGTCAACAAGCTTGTTGAGTACTTCGAGCAATACTCGGATATCTTCGAAATGGAGTCCTGTGGTTGGTTCGTCGAGGATATAAAGGGTCATACCCGTGTCGCGTTTGCTGAGTTCGGTTGCCAGCTTTACGCGTTGCGATTCACCACCCGACAATGTTGTGGATGCCTGTCCCAGTGTGATATATCCAAGACCTACTTCCTGTATCGTGCGCAGCCGATGGACAATGGCCGGGATATTTTCGAAAAACTCGACCCCCTGGTTGATCGTCATATCGAGTACATCACTAATCGATTTTCCCTTGAAACGCACCTCAAGGGTTTCGCGGTTGTACCGTTTGCCGTTGCATTTATCACAATGGACATATACATCGGGGAGAAAGTTCATCTCGATCACCTTCATCCCGGCACCCTGACATTCTTCGCAGCGCCCGCCTTTCACATTAAACGAGAAACGGCCCGGTTTGTAACCTCTTATTTTTGCCTCGGGTAAAAGGGTGAACAGGTTCCGTATGTCGGTAAAAACGCCTGTATAGGTGACAGGATTCGATCGTGGCGTCCTTCCGATAGGCGACTGGTCGACCTGTACTACTTTGTCGATATTTTCGATCCCTTCGATAGCACTGTAGGCGAGCGGATCGAGGAGCGATTTATAGAAGTACTGGCTTAAGATCGGTTGCAATGTCTCGTTGATCAAGGTAGATTTACCACTTCCCGAAACCCCGGTGACGCAGATAAATTTCCCAAGCGGAAACTCTACATCGATGTTCTTCAGATTATTGCCTGAAGCGCCCCTGATGATAAGCGATTTGCCGTTGCCGGGCCGCCGTGTGGCAGGCACTTCGATTTTTTTCTTTCCCGTAAGGTATTGAGAAGTTAAAGTGTCGCTTTTAAGGACATCGGATGGCAGACCTGCGGAGACGACTTCGCCGCCGTGGACGCCGGCCATGGGTCCCATATCGATAAGATAATCAGCCTTCAGCATCATATCGCGGTCGTGCTCCACCACGACTACAGAGTTGCCTGTGTCACGCAGTTGCTGCAGTGAGTTGATTAGCCTGAGGTTATCGCGGTGATGAAGACCGATGCTTGGTTCATCAAGGATATACAGGACATTTACTAACTGTGACCCGATCTGTGTGGCGAGCCTGATGCGTTGCGACTCGCCGCCCGAAAGGGTTCCCGCGGGACGATCGAGCGAGAGGTAGGTGAGCCCGACGTCGATCAGGAAGCGAAGTCTTGTCCGAATCTCCTTAATTACTTCCGTCGCAATCTGTAATTGCCGTTTGCCCAGGCGGGTTTCTATATCTTCAAAGAAGTCAGATAGTTCACATACATCGAGTTGTGCCAGTTCTGATATATTTTTCCCATCGATCTTAAAATGGAGAGGTTCCTTCTGTAAACGCTGACCGTTGCATTCGGGGCATACAATGTTCTTGTGAAACTGGTCGGCCCACTTCTGAGCTGTTTTCGATGGGTTATCGCTTTTCTGATTCAGGATATACTTGACGATCCCTTCGTAAGTCATCATATAGTCGATCGAACTTCCCAGCGGGGAGTTCTTGAGCTGTATTCTTTCGCCTGTTCCAAACAGGATGGCATTGAGCGAATCTTCGGCAATCTCACCGACAGGGGTTTTCATCGTAAAGCCATACTTATCTGCAAGCGCTTCGATCTGCCAGAAGATCATCGTGTTCTTTTGCGGGCCGAGCGGTGCGATTCCTCCCTGGGCAATAGATAGGGCAGGGTTGGGAATCAGCTTTTCAAAGTCGATCTCGGTAATTTCACCCAGTCCGTTACACTTGTGACATGCTCCCTGGGGTGAATTGAATGAAAAGCTGTGAGGAGCAGGGTCGTTGTAGGAAATACCGGTGGTCGGGCACATCAGGTGACGCGAGAAGAAACGCGTATCGCCCGACTGCTGATCAAGGATCATGATGATGCCCTGTCCATGTTTCATGGCGATGTCAACCGAGTCGCGAAGCCGTTTGCGATCATCCTCGGCGACTACAAGCTTGTCGATCACCATCTCGATGTTGTGGTTCTTATAACGATCAACTTTATAGCCGTGCGACATCTCTGTCACTTCACCATCAACGCGGGCATAGAGAAATCCCTTCTTACGGATCTGTTCGAAGAGTTCGCGGTAATGACCTTTGCGTCCGCGAACGACGGGGGCAAGAATTATGGTTCGTTTACCGCTGAACTTTTCAAGAATCAGGTTAATGATCTGCTCATCTGTATATTTGACCATCTTTTCACCGGTATTGTACGAAAAGGCTTCACCCGCGCGGGCAAATAAAAGACGCAGAAAGTCGTAAATTTCGGTAACTGTGCCTACTGTTGAGCGGGGATTCTTGTTAGTTGTCTTCTGCTCGATAGAGATGACAGGGCTCAATCCGGTGATCTCATCCACATCGGGACGCTCCATGTTTCCAAGGAAGCTGCGCGCATAAGCGGAGAAGGTTTCGATGTAACGGCGCTGACCTTCGGCATAGATCGTGTCGAACGCAAGCGACGATTTGCCGCTGCCACTCAGTCCGGTGATCACAGTCAGCTGATTACGGGGTATTTCGACGTTGATGTTTTTAAGGTTATGCTCCCGCGCCCCTCTTACTACAATTTTATCTTCTTGATCCATGTAATTTTGGTACTCTCTTTTCAGTGGAAGAGGCTGCTATTGCAAATCGGAACTGTCGGTAAAGACAAATTTGCGATATTTCCCGACTTCCGGAATCTTTACAGTATATACTTCACCTTTTGGGTTTTTCAGGTATGGTTGCCTGAGCCATGGGTTGAACTGTTTAAACAATTTATAATTAATGTTGTTCGCACGGGCAAAATCTGTGAAACTTTTTATGCTGCCTGTTATCTTTACTTCACTACAGGGAATAACGGGATATTTCTCCTCTTCACTTACTTTGAACCCATATTTTTCAGGTTCGCTGATTACTAATTTAAGGGCAAGGATACGGTAGATGTATCTTGATGTTTCTTCATTGAGCAGCAGATCGTAATAGTTCTTGCTGTCCTGCACATCAATTTGTCGGTTCATACCGGTGATGCCTGCGTTATAAGAGGCAGCTACCATCGTCCAGTTATGATATTTCTCAAACGAATGCTTCAGATACCTGCAGGCTGCTTCAGTTGATTTTTCGATGTGATATCGTTCGTCGATTTCATCATTTACTTCGAGACCGTATTGAATGGCCGCACTTTTCATAAACTGCCAGAGTCCGACGGCTCCTGATGGAGAGACAATCTTCTCGAGAAAGCCGCTTTCAGCCAGGGCAACGTATTTAAAATCATCGGGGATGTCATTCTTCTTTAATATCGGTTCGATGGCAGAAAAATAGCGCTTCGCCTTTTTGAGATATAGCAACTCCTGCGAATGGAAATTGGCAACAATGAGCATTTCGCGGTCGAGTGACTCGCGAATATCGAAGTTTCCAAGTGGCACATCTTCATCGGCAAAGTCGAGCTTTTCGGGAAGGGTTACTGCCGTAAAATAAATCTCCTGTGGTCCGACCGACGTTTCAACAACACGGTTGTTTACGGCAGGGCGGGAGCTAAAAAACAGTCCGCCAATGATCACGCCAAACGCTATGACTGAAAGGAACACTAAAACCTTTGAAAGGCCGGAGGTATTCTTAAAGGAGTTTTTATCTTCCATTGAAATACGTAGATTAAGCCTCCAAAGTTAACTGTTTTGAAGGGTTAATCCAATTATTGCTGACTAACTTAATTAAAAGAATAGGTTAAGCCTGTTACTATTCCCAATTGCGATGGTTTGTAATTAACCGATTTATTGGTGCTTAATGAGTTGATAAAGTGTTTTAAACGTGGTTCGACTGTGAGCGTGATTCTGTTGGTGATTACATATCCAATCTCGAGGCCAACTGCGCCCGAATAGACAATATTACGCATATTGGCAGTTTCGCCGGTGCCTATTTTTTCGCCATTCTCTGATAAGATTGCATTATTTCCTACAAGAATATTGGTGCTTATTCCGCCTGTAAGACCAACCGCTATCTTTTTGTCGATCAGTTTATAGGTTGCCTGCACTGGGATCTCGATAAATCCAATATCCTGTTTAAGTTCCCCGGCACTTGAATAATTTGCTGAGCTACTAAGTTGATAACTGGAACCAGAAATAACATCCATTTGTGTATTATTATTTACTGTTTTGTTCAGATTAACCTTTCCTGCAGGTGTTGAGGCAATGTTGGAGTTCCCGGCGATATTAAAAAGAAGTGCATTTGCTCCCATGAAACTAACATTGTTAGTTGATTGCCTTATGTTGTTATATATAAATCCTGATTTAAGGATAAGCCGCTTGCCAACCTTATAACCAGCGATCATTCCGCCTGAGAAAGTATTCTCAGTATTGGTTTGCTGCGGTTTATTGTTTTGAGAATTGTCGTAGTTGAGTCTGCTTCCCTGTCCGCTATTATTGGCCTGATTGTTAAAGACCGGCGCAAACTCAGCTTTAATGCTCCATCGTCCATTGCTTCCGGCAGGGTTATTCATCGCTATCGTGACAGACTTGTTTGTAGCAGGGAAGCTAAATGGATGGATAACCACTGATTTAGAATTTTGGTTTGCATCAGCTATACTATCCTTTTTATCGGAGGAAATCCAGTCGGTTAACTTCTTCACCATGCCAAAATTGTGGTGAAGTTTATCAAAAAGCTCTTTTTCATTATTGGACAGTACCAAATCTTCCGACTTTTGGACTGTTGCATGATTGTCAACAAAGGAGGTATTGGCTGCGAAAGAAGCGAGCGAAGAAAGTTTCGAATTGGATGTGCGAATTACTTTTGGGGTGAGTCCCGAAGTGTCGGAGGTATCTTTCCTGGAATCAGCAGCAAATACTTTAGCGTTTGCTGTTGTTTCATTTGCTGACGGGTTGGTCATGCTGTTGGTATCTTGCTGTTTTGCAACACTATTTTGCGGAATAGCACCCTTGTCGGTTGGATTAGTCAATTTCCACCCGGCAAGAAAAGCAAGGACAATCGCTGCTGCTATACTTACTGTTTTCAGTATTACAAGACGGCGCTCTTTTCGGCGTGCATTAAGCTTCCCCTGAATATTTGTCCAGAGATACATGGGAGGAGTCTTTTCGAACTCTCCCAGTTTCTCACGAAATAATTGGTCTATATGTTTGTTGTCATTTAACATAGTGTCGTTGTCACAGTATTTTTTTGTAATCCAAAATCATCTATTACCTTTTTCTGAAGAATCACCCTTGCCCTTGACAAGTTTGATTTGGAGGTACCTTCGGTGATTTTCATCAATTTGGCAATCTCCTGATGAGAGTATCCTTCAATGGCATAAAGGTTAAAAACCATTCTGTATCGCGGAGGAAGTTGCTGAATAATTTTCATTAAATCATCTGCTGAAATGGCGGAAAGGGTTTCTTCTGAGTATTGAACACCCTCGAAAGCGATCATATCTTCGACAGGGTAGAGATGATTGCTCTTGCGGAACTTCTCAAGTGAAGTGTTAACCATTATCCGGCGCATCCACCCTTCAAATGACCCTTTGAATTCAAATTGGCCGATCTTTGTAAAAACACGTATAAATCCGTCCTGAAGATTGTCTTCAGCTTCGGACGTGTCTTTTGAATAGCGCAGACAAACTCCGTACATCTTTGGTGCAAAATGATTGTACAATATTGTCTGGGCTTTTCGGTCGCCCAACGCACATTTCTGTATCGTTTCTTCGAGGTTGGTCACTAATTCTACTTTTAGTTAATTGTAGCAAAAATCAGGCCCGAAGGAACATCAAAATTTGCAGCAGGAGTATTAAAGTATGTTAAAGAACGAAAAAGAAACTTATCCGCGTACGGAAGTTGTTCAGGTGGCCATATTCTGAACTGATTTCTCATATTTCTTAAACTCCTGTAATTGGGTTAATAAGCTCTTTCGTGGTTAAGACGGATTTAATTATTCATTTGGTTGCGTTCTATCTAAAAAAAACTAAAGGAAATTGCAACTTTAATTGGTTTTTATTCATCTATGGAGTAATTGGGCCCGGAGGAAAGACCGCGCGAAGAAAAAATGAAGCATGAAAAGATTACCAATACTAAAATTTCACAATACCTTAAAACTTTACAAAGATGAAGATAAGAACAAATGCTATTTTTCTGATTCTGATTTTATTCATAGCCAGTTGCTCCAAAGATCCGACTCCTGTTCCTGATCCGGAGGATATTGTAATGACCACAAAATCATTACAGCTGGTAAAGGCAGATAACACCTTTACTTTTAATTTGTTCAATGCACTTCCCGAAAGCCGGGGCAAAAATGTTATGGTTTCGCCGCTGAGTATTTCGCTTGCCCTTTCGATGACACTTAACGGAGCTGACGGATCGACGAAAACCGACATGATCAATGCTATGGGGTTAAAGGATTTAAGTGTTGATGAGATCAATCATGTTTATTTGGATCTGATTACTGCGCTAAAGAAGGCCGATCCCAATGTGGTAATGAATGTAGCTAATTCGATATGGATTAAGAAAGATTTTCCGGTACTGGAATCTTTTATTGCCACGAATCAGAAATACTACGATGCGCGCGTTGAAAAACTCGATTTCGATCAGTCGGCTTTGAATACGATTAATAGTTGGGTAAACGAAAAAACGAATGCCAAAATCCCCAGAATTCTTGATGCGATTTCTGCTGATGAAGTTATGTTTTTGATTAATGCCATCTATTTTAACGGGAAATGGCAGGTACAGTTCGAAAAGTCGCAAACCCAAAACAGACCCTTCACCCTCGCGACAGGCGGGACAGTAAACGTGCCTTTGATGAGAGTTAAAGATAATTTTGGCTATACGGAACAGTCAGGTTATGAGGCACTAAAAATGCCTTACGGGCGTGGGAAATTCGGAATGGTGATCCTGCTCCCTGATGTTGGGAAGACACCCGACCAGATTATGCAACAAATGAATCCATCGGCATGGGAGACATTAAAAACCTCGCTAAAAACACCCTTAAAGGTTGATGTCTGGATGCCGCGATTTAAATACAGCTGGGAAGCCGATCTTAACGAGATTCTCTCATCGCTTGGTATGTCGGTAGCCTTTTCGGCTGACGATGCTAATTTCACAAAAATCAATAGCGGTGGTAATCTTTATATTACCAAGGTAAAACACAAGACTTTTATTGATGTGAATGAAGAGGGGACTGAGGCGGCTGCTGCCACTTCTGTTGGAATTGGCCCGACAAGCGCAGGGCCCGACGGACCTGAATTTCATGTTATCAGGCCATTTCTCTTCTTTATCACGGAAGAGGATACGGGGGCGATACTCTTTGCCGGCAAAGTTGAGAATCCATTGTTGGAAAATTGATCATATCTTATTGATTGGTTTGATTATGAGGTATATGTAAATTGAATATGACATGAGGAGGATCGCTGTTTTGTTAATTCTGCTTCAGGTATTTCTGGCTTCCTGTGATGAAAACCACCTCGAAGAGATTCAAATCGGGTGCTATTTTCAGTACGAATATGTGAACTATGCCTGGGGTTTTAGTCATGCAGGCTTTACTATAACCCCTGAAGGTGAGGTATTTTCCTTTGACGTGTCGACGCCATGGGTGTTTGCTGAAAATGATAAGCTTTCGCTATCGGCATTACGAAAGAATATTAAGGCTTCGGTAAAAGTGGATACGCTTATAAGTGTAACGGAAATTAATCGTTACCAGCAACTTGTAGCTTCTGCGATGTCCGGGAAGTTAACTGAACCGGTTTCGGTTGGCGCCGATATGGGAGGGGCAGTTTGCAAAATAATTGTTCCCGATACCTCAGGTCCGCGTAATGGTTATCGTGAGATAATTCTTACTGAAAATGGCGATTTTGAACGACACAACCTTTCGTCCGAAGCTGCGGTTATAGCCGAATGGTTGAGAACATTAAGGTTTCATTGAATGAAAAAGCAGGCATTTAGAATTCAACATGATTCAATTGTTATCCCTGATAAATTCAGATCATAAAAAAAGTGTGCAGCGTTTAATCTCGCTGCACACTTTTTTGTTGGTTGGTAATTCTTATTCGCCTTTGATTAGGGCATTAATTGTGCCAGTTTTTTTGCGAGTTCCTCGCCACGAAGGTTTTTGGCAATGATTTTTCCATCTTTATCGAGTAGCAGTGATAATGGTATTTGTTGTACACCATATTTCACAGCTGCTTCGTTTTGCCAGAATTTAAGATCCGAAACATGATGCCATGTTAATTGGTCATCGGCGATGGCTTTAACCCAGGCCCCTTTTTCGCGGTCAAGCGAAACGCCTAAAATATCGAAACCTTTATCTTTGTATTTGGCATATGCTGCAACAACATTGGGATTTTCTTTACGGCATGGGACACACCATGATGCCCAGAAATCGACGAGAACAATTTTCCCGCGCAAGGATGAAAGCGTGAGTGGAGTTCCTTCGGGGGTATTGAGTGTAAAATCGGGAGCCACAGCGCCTACGTCGGTAACACGCATCTTATCAGCCAGTTTCTTAAGCTCGGATACGTAAACTGATGTGCGAATTGACGGATCGAGAAATGCAACAAGCGTATCGATGTCGTGGGCTGTGATATCCTGGGCAAACTGCATTAAGGCGACTAATGGCGAAACTGAGGATTTCGGATGTTCGCGAATAAAATTTTTGGCGTAAACTTTCTGATTTCCCATCATTGCTTCGTAGTCGATTTGGGCTTTTTTCATTCCATCCTCGTTTCCACTTTGCATTGCATCATTATATCGTTGCTGTAATCCCTGTGTCTCTTTGGCAATATTCTGAATCTCCTTAGTCAGAACCGAAAACTCGTCGTTTGATTTCGATCCTTTAACTTCGGTTTTGGCAAGGCTATCAATATTGGCATTCACAGTTATACTTCCGTTTTCGGCAAAGAATTGAGCTATAACGGTTTGTGGTCCCATCGAAATCAAGCGTAACTCAGGCAAAGCAGTCTTGCCTTTTAACACAAAGCTTCCTTTATCAATTTTGGCAGAGTCTTCGGCAATCCATTTTCCGTCTGCGTATTTCATTAATTTGATTTCACCGCTTTCTTTTCCCTTGATTTGACCTTTGATAACAAACCCTTCAGGTTTTGCGCAGGAATAAAGTCCGGCAAGGGCAAGGATAATAAATAGAATATTTCTCATTGGCTAATAATTTAGTGCGTTGACTGATTTTCAATACATGAATAGAATGAACAAAGGTATTAAAACAATTTAATTAACAAATAGTAATTATTCATTCCTGACCGATTTAAAATAGGTATCCAATAATTCGTTTGCGGCTACAAATGAGCTCATTCCGTCCGTCAGAACCAGGTTTTCGAATGTCGGAAGTTTGGTTTTGATTTGCTTATTGTAGTAGAAATTATTTCGAAGGGTTTCGTTGATTGTTTCGTACATCCAGTATCGGGCCTGATCGTGACGCCGGTTTTTTAAAAAACCATTCTTTTTTGTTAACTCAACATATTCATTTATCGTTTCCCAAATTTGCGAAACACCGGTATTTTCCAAAGCAGAACAGGTTAAAACAAGAGGTGTCCATCCCGACCCTGTCGGGGGAAAAAGATGAAGTGCACTTCGAAACTGGGCAGCAGCCAACTGTGCCCTTTCGAGGTTGTCGCCATCGGCTTTATTAATTACAATTGTATCAGCCATTTCCATGATTCCGCGTTTAATTCCCTGGAGTTCGTCGCCTGCTCCAGCAATCTGGATCAGCAGGAAAAAATCGACCATCGAATGTACTACAGTTTCGGATTGACCCACGCCAACCGTTTCGATGAAGATATTGTTGAAACCTGCGGCTTCACATAAAACAATGATTTCTCTCGTTTTGCGGGCTACGCCTCCAAGAGATCCTGCTGCCGGGCTTGGGCGAATGTAAGCATTGGGGTCTGACGAAAGTTCCTCCATACGGGTTTTATCTCCGAGAATAGATCCTTTCGAGCGCTCAGAACTTGGGTCAATTGCAAGCACTGCCAACTTTCCTCCCTGGCTGGTGATTTGTTTTCCAAGCGATTCGATAAAAGTACTTTTGCCGGCGCCCGGCACACCGGTAATTCCCAACCGGACCGATTTCCCGGCATGCGGAAGACATCGGATTATAATTTCCTGTGCTACTTTTTGATGCTCAGGCTTGTTGCTTTCGACAAGCGTAACCGCCTGACTTAGAAGTGTGATATCTCCTTCAAGTATTCCTTTGAGGTAATCGTCGGCTGAAAGGATCTTTCGTTTTGTTTTTTTTAGAAATCGCTTAACCGAATCGGCATTAACGGCTTCAGGCTTTTCGATGCCTGGATTGACTTTCAGTCCGATATATTTTGGATCGTTTTCGGGATGATGATAGCTCATGTTTTAGATATTTTAATACGAAGTTACCTTTTCACGGTTCCGGTTACCCTTAAAATGGTTGTCGCATGGCCGGGATCGTTGGAGATAACTGTGATTATCTTATTTTGCATTCCCACTTTTCCATGCGAATCAAACGAAACTTTCATTTCGGTTTCTCCTCCTGGTTGAATGGTATTCGAGGCAGGTTGCCCGGCGGTACAGTCGCACGAAGCAGTCACACTTCTGATTATCAACGCTTTTTTGCCTTTGTTCATGATCTTAAATGTGTAATCAGCCTTTTTGCCTTCGGGGATTTCTCCAAAATCGAATGTCCTGCTGTTGTATTCAATTTTTGGTGCGTTAGCCAGATCATTGGCGCTTAATTTCGAAAAGTCTTCTTCGATAATGGCACTTACCTTGATTGCATTGGTATATTTTTCTTCATTGTTGAATGACAGATAGATGCGATTTGTCACATAGCCATATGAAGGCTTTTTATGCGCGTCGAAGGTGATCAGAAAATAGCCTTTTGATTTAGGCTGAATAGTTGCCGGAACTGTTTTGATCGAAATATGAGGTGGAATTATCTTAAAATGCACCGAAACAGGCGCAGTTCCCGGATTGTAAAAATAAAGTGTATCCGTTTTTATCTCGTTGTCTTTGATTTTTACAAATGAGAATTCTTCTGACTTAAGTCGTATATTTCCAAAGTCAACTGGGTAAATATCCTCATTGTTTAGAACTTTTGGAATCACTTCACCTGTGATCGTGAGGACGTAAGGGCTTTTTTGAACATTTGCACTTACAGTGATGCTTTTAGTGAAGATACCGGGTCGTTGCTCCGGATTGTACGATACTTTTATGAATCCGGTTTTTCCGGGAAGAATTGGTTCCCTGCTCCATTCGGGGGTTGTGCAGCCACACGAAGCCTCAACGCCCTGAATAATAAGAGGCACTTTACCCGTATTCGTAAATTTAAAGTCGTAAGTGGCTGGTCCGGCTTCTTCTTTGATTTTGCCAAAGTTGTAATCCATTTTTTCAAATTGAATATCTGCAAAATTCTGAGCAAAGACTGTTTGCAACGCAGAAATCAAAATAAATAAGGTGATAGTTCCAAATATCCTCCGTTTCATAGATGATTAATTAAATTTATTCTGGACGTAAAATTTCAATAAATAATTGTATTAATGCAACCTATTTGAGTGCTGTGCTTTGTGATGAAGGTTCTAAATTTGTATAAATTTAGAACCTTCATCACAAAACTAAAGAATAATTCGATACCAATCGGCCCCTTTGTTCCGTCAAATATTGAAAATTGATTGATTATCTTTTAGTTATTTGATAATCAATTGTATTTTCAATAAAGTCAGCGTCGGTTGAAAACTATTCATCTCCGAACAGGACACCCATATTTCTTGCTTTAATTATTAGCGGATGATTCGGATCGACCAAACTTAACTGGCCTCCTACCTCTTCAAGCGGGATAGTGCCAAGGACACCTCCGTGTACAGCAACCATCCGACCGTATTGCTCCATCGCAATAAGTTCGGCAGCATATGCTCCATAACGCGTTGCCAGGATCCGGTCCATAGCTGAAGGACTCCCGCCACGCTGAACATAACCTAATCGTGTTTCGCGTGCTTCAATACTTGTGAGCTGCTGAATCTTTTCAGAAATATAGCCAGCTGCTGAAATGTTTTCGGGTTTCTGTATCCCTTCGGCAACCACGACAATGGCTGAATTTTTCCCTTTGGAGAAACGATCTTCGATTTCGCGGCATACCTTTTTTATATCGTACCCAATCTCCGGGATCAGAATAATGTCTCCACCACCGGCAATACCGGCATAAAGCGCTATCCATCCGGCATGGTGTCCCATTACTTCAATGACCATGGCGCGCTGGTGTGAGTTTGCGGTTGAGTGCAAACGGTCAACGGCTTCAGTAGCAATGCTTACGGCAGAGTCGAATCCAAAAGTAAGCTCAGTTCCAAAAACATCGTTATCGATTGTTTTGGGTATGCCAATCACATTAAGCCCTTCCTGCGAAAGCAGATGAGCTGTTTTCATTGTTCCGTTGCCTCCGATGCAGACTACGCAATCGAGTCCGAGATCTTCATAGTTTTTCTTGATCAATCCGGGTTTATCGTTGAATACTTCCCCTTTTTCAAGTTTAAACGGTTTTTCGCGTGAGGTTCCCAAAATGGTTCCTCCAAGCGTAAGAATGCCCGACAATTTTGCCTCATCAAGTTCGACATACTCTTTATGGATTAATCCGCTAAAGCCTGCGGTAAACCCTATTACGGTCATTCCATGGTTCACAATTGCGGTCTTTCCAACACTCCTGATGGCGGCGTTTAATCCCGGACAGTCCCCTCCGGCTGTGAGAATTGCAATTTTTTTACCCATACTCAAACGATTTTATTCAACACTAAAATAATTGATCAATTTTTTAAACTTTGCTAACTGCAAAGCTAATACATATTTCGCCAGACACATTTTTACATTGGGAAAAACTCAGATTTAAATTGTAAAATAAAGTAAATGAGTTGTATGTTGAAATTAATGAATTGTGATCTTTTTAATGTAAATTTGAATCATGATTAATGATGTGTTCTTTCATCCTTCTTTACAACAGATTTTGTGGCAAATTAGTTCTGAATCAGGGTTGAATTTTGTTTTGGCGATAATCTGGTCAAAACGGCTGGAGTCTTAAAAGTTTGGAAGGACAATTAAAAGTGTTGATAACCAATATTTGCTATTTATAATGAAGAATTTCATTCTCCTTTTAATTGCGACGCTTTTTTTAGTTGGGGGTTGTAAAATCGACACTAAAAAAGGCGGTAATAATTTCCAATCTGACAAAAAAACACTGGAAAGTGTAGCGTGTTGTGAAAAAGGTCCGGTAAATCAGTTGACCGATGCTGAGAAGGCACAGGGATGGCAACTCATGTTTGATGGCAAAACGAGTGATGGCTGGCGCGAATACAATAAGCCAAATTTTCCTCTTTCCTGGGTTGTCGAAGACGGGACGCTCAAATGCCGGAGTGAAGAAAGTCGTGGTGACACGGGAAAAGTTGATAGCGGGGATATTGTTTATGCAAAAAGACTCTTTTCCGATTTTGACCTGCGCCTCGAATGGAAAATTTCTGAGGCAGGTAACTCGGGAATCTTTTATTTGGGAAAAGAAGTGCCGGGATGGCCCTTCTATAAAAGCGCCCTTGAAATGCAAATCCTTGATAATGAAAAAAATCCCGATTCTTCCAGGGGGAGAGACGGCAACCGAAGGGCTGGTTCGTTGTATGACCTTATTCCGGCAAATCCCCAGAATGCCAAACCTGCCGGAGAATGGAATTCGATTGAGATTATCTGTTATAAAGGAAAAGTGGTCCATCGTCAGAACGGAGTAAAAATTGTTGAATATGATCTTTGGACACCAGAATGGAAAGCGCTTGTAGATAAATCTAAGTTTCCGGGTCTGAATCCCGATTGGGTAAATATTGCGAAAGAAGGACTGATCGGACTACAGGATCATGGTAATGACGTATGGTTTCGTAATATAAAAATCAGGGCGTTGTAACAGAAAAAATACTAATATTTCAGATAATTGTAAGTTACTATTAATAAGTCTATTGATATTTTTCTTGAATTTAATCCAGTATTTTAGTCAGAATAAAGGGTGAAATCCAAAAGAATTTTGAAAATTTGTAGCTGAAATAAGATATTTACTAATGATGTATTAAAGATAAATCACATAAGTTCAATTAATTAATTTGAAAACTAAAAATTGATATCAATGAAAAGTACACTTTTGCTTTTATTTGTTGCAGCTTTCTTTACGCTAAACTGTAATGCTGCTCCTAAGAAAAAAGAGGCTAAGAAGGACAAAGCCGCTTTGAATACCCTTACCAGCGAAGAAAAAGCGCAGGGTTGGCTCTTACTCTTTGATGGTAAAACCAGTGAAGGATGGCGCGGATACAACAAAGTTGAATTTCCGGCTGCATGGACAGTTGAAGATGGTACTTTGAAATTAAAAGATTCTGGCAATGGCGAAGCCGGTGCTGTAGACGGAGGAGACCTCGTGTATGGTAAAGAGAAATTCTCAAATTTTGATCTTAAAATGGAATGGAAAATCTCTGAAGGTGGTAACTCTGGTATTCTCTATTTGGCTCAGGAGATTCCCGGAAAGGAAATCTGGAGAACTGCCCCTGAGTTTCAGGTGCTTGATAATGATCGCCATCCTGATGCATTGCTGGGAAAAGATGGGAACCGCAAAGCTGGTTCATTGTACGATCTGATTCCTGCAAAACCACAAAACACCAAACCTGCCGGTGAATGGAACAGCGTTGAAATTATCTCTTATCAAGGTACTATTGTGCATAAACAAAACGGGGAAACCGTCCTTGAATACCATCTTTGGACACCGGAATGGAATGAACTAGTGAAGAACTCAAAATTTCCAACCTATAACCCCGATTGGGCTAAAGTTGCCAAAGAAGGTTTTATTGGTCTTCAGGATCATGGAAATGCAGTTCAGTATCGCAATATCAAGATCCGGAAGTTATAGTCCGTCAGAAATATAAAAAAAATCAAAAGGCTGGCCTCCCGCAGGAGTCAGCCTTTTTTAGTTCTTTGCATCTTGTCCTTAAACCGTTTACGGGATAAAACTTAAAAGTTGGGGGGATTTGAGGGTATACGACAAAATTTCCTTTTAATCGAAAAATACGGCTTACTATGGATCAAGCTGAAAAGTTGGGGGATAAAAATCATCAAAGAAAGGAGCAACGAATCGTCCACGGCCGTCCATTTCCGTCCATCTCAATAAAAGTTAATCCAGACTATACGTTTTCTCCTTACCTTTATCTATCGATAAAGGCGCCCCACTTCCTTCGTAT
>JAATGF010000130.1 GCA_015654795.1 Bacteroidales bacterium | reverse complement strand
TAAGTTGTCTCAATTCTGCATATGAACCAGAATACCAATGATTAAATAACTCATATCTCAAATGATTACTTTCAATAGTTATTACGATATCAAGGTGTCCGGGAAAGAATTTTGCACCCTTTCTCGATGTGTAAGATGTGTAAATATCTTGTCCACATGTGACTAATTGAAGAGTTATAAAAGCTATCGTAATCAAAAATTGTTTCATCGTGTCTGGTAATATAATGCGCGCTAACGTTCGGAACTATATGCAGTTGGGGAGTACGGAGCGATTCCATGTCAAGGTACGCAGATCTTAATGTGAGGTAAAACGCTTGGCTAAGCTACTAAACTCTTATTTTTTATATAGCGTGTTATGCACAGTTATTTATTTAAAGTATTCAGAAAAAATTTAATTATTTCTTTTTCAACATTTCTATGAATTGTTTTTCTGTTTATGGTTTTATCATCTTTGTAATATTTTTTCGCTTCTTTTTTTAAACTCTCATTTCCCTCATTTAAGAAAATGTAATGTCCAACTTCTCCTTCTAATTTTATAAACATTGAATTGGGAATTAGTTTATTGTAGTTCTCTGCATTAGTTTTTATTGGTGCAATTTGATCATTTTCTGCACCTATAATCAAAATTGGAGAGTTAATGTTTTTTGTTTGTTCAATGTTGTCGAAACCCAAACCCAATGCTGGAGACAAAGCGACAAATGCCTTAATTCTATTGTCTTTAAAAGAATTTTGTATATTATCACATGGTATGTTATCTATTAATTTTCTTAGGTCACCCAGTTCAGGAATATTAAATTCTTTTTTTCCCTGTTCTGTTTTTGAAATTGTCTTAAGTAAGTTGCAGTTTAATTCAGCACCTGCTAAAGCTAATGAAGTATAGCCACCAAATGAAAACCCGGCAACTCCTATTTTTTCCTTGTCAACATATTGAGAAAGTGATTTGTCACTAAGAATGTGCGTTATTAAAAAGCTTATATCCAGAGGTCTTTCCCAATACCTTACAAAGTATTCGGGAATTTTATTATCGAAAGTATTACCCCAGTGGTCAGATGCTACGACAATGTATCCTTGTTTTGCAAGTGCAATGGCTAACCATGCCAATCCAAATCTATTGCCACCTGTTCCATGTGACAGAAGAACTAGGGGGAAGGTATGTTTTATAAAACTTGCATTTCTAATCGTTGGACTTAGTATAAAAGGCAAGTCGGTTTTTTTTTCAAAGGCTGAGTCGATTTCGTTTGTGGGATACCAAATTTCGGTTTTAATTGGTCTGTTTCGAATACTATCAGCATAAACAATGGTCTGTTCTCCAACATTGTAATTTTGTCCGAAACTGCAAATAGGGAATAAAATCAAGAAAGTAAATGTTTTTAATATCTGTTTCATCTTATGATAATTTTGGTGTCAACTATAATTGTGCATAACATTTTGCAGCTACCCGAAGGTGGCGATTTCGAAGCACTTAACTGTCAACCAAGCACAAACTTTGATAGATGAACAAAGTTTGATTTAACCACTGAACCGCCACTTTTGGGTAGCTGCTGTTATAGGTTTTGTTTATTTCTTTGTATTTTTAAAATATTCTTGAAATTGTTATTTTTCACAAAGTTCTTTCAACTTATCGAGTGCTTTGGGGTAGGTCTGGTTCATATAACCTAAAAAATCTTCAGTGGTGTCTAAGTCAACAGTAACGGTTGTAGTCCCATTGTTTTCTTCGAAGGTATAGTTTTCAAATCCGTTTGCCCATTTTTCCACTTCTGGTCCTTCTGTAATTTCCTTGTCAGCTTTTAAAAGACCATAATGTTGAATTGAAACAAATCGGTTGGGAATGTTTTCAGCTATCTTGGAAACCATACCTCCCTTTTCTCCTTTCTCATCTACTCCAATAAATAGAATTTTATTTCCCTTGTCCCAACTTCCTTCATAGGTAGATGTCGGGTTAAACAAAGAAGTCCATTGCTCATAAGTTGATTTACTGTTAGTGCCAAGCATAAAATCATATATCTTGGTCACTGGTGCATTGATGCTTACTTTGAATTGTAACTTTTTCATAATATTAATATTTGTTTAAATTAATCTTTCGAGTTGTTATTTTCCGTCATACTTAGCAATCGTTTAACATATCCTATAACGTTCTGAACTATATGCAGTTGGGGATTGCGGGTTGCTTTCCTGTCGAACCCCGATGCCGTTGTTGCGGGCTGCGAACTTTGTTGTCCGCACCGAAACCCCAATTGACATATAGTTTTTGTTATGGTGTGTTTTTCCTTATGTCCTCATAGGATTTATTTGTATCCGTCCGCCTATTGCCCTTAATACTTTCATAATTGTCTCAAACTGAGGTTTAGATCCATCCGATAAAGCTTTGTATAAACTTGGTCTACTTAATCCAGTTTCTTGAGCAATTTTTGTCATACCAATTGATTTTGCAATATGTCCGATTGCTGTAATTACATCGGAATCATTTCCTTCTGCTAAAACAGCATTAAGATATTCCGCAATCATTTCGTTACTATCTAAATAGTCTGCTATATCAAATTTTGAAGTTTCCATTTCTATACTATTTTAATTCGTTTTAAAATCTCCTTTGCCTTTTCAATGTCTCTCTGCTGGGTTGACTTATCTCCACCAATAAGTAGAATAATGATTTTTCCGTCTGATTCTTTAAAATATACTCTGTATCCTTTAGCGTAGTCAATTTTTAGTTCCCGAATCCCATCGCCAATAGGTTCACAATCACCAAAGTGCTCATCGTTCTCAATCTTTTGAATGCGAAACAATATTTTGGCTTTAGCTCTTAAATCTTTTAGTTTTCTCAGCCATTTGTCAAAATCGTCTGTTTTCTCAATTTTGTACATTTATTTCAATGTATTCATTTGGATACAAAATTACACAATCTTTTCTATTCGTGAAAGGTTTAATTCAAAATTCTTCAGAATAATTCATTACACCTGCAGCGTTATGCAAGTGCTTTTTAAAATGCACAATAACGTATGAAGTTACACGCAGAGGCGGATGTCAAGCAGATAAGCTGCCTGAGCGGAAAGATACACTCCGAAAACCACTGCTGCCGCATCTGCGGGTAGCTGATATTATGGGCTGGTTTTCAATCAATATAGGTTTCTTTTAAAACTGATTTTATCTCTTTTATCTCAGACTTTGTCAATCGACCAAGGTCTTTAATTATTCTCTGTTTGTCGATAGTTCGAATTTGGTCTAAAACAATCCATCCAAATTTTACTGTCATGTCTTACTTCAATTCTGGTCGGATAATTTTTAGAGCTTGTTGTCATTGGAGCAATTACAACCGTATTTAAAAATTTATTCATCTCGTTAGGTGAAATCACAACGCACGGTCTGGTTTTTTTTATCTCACTCCCAAGTGTCGGATCGAGATTAACTAGAATGATTTGATATTGATTTATTTCCATTCTTCAAGGTTTTCGTCGTCAAAAACATCATTAATCAGCAATCTGTCATCTCCTTTCTCAGCCATTTTTTTGAAAGCTTTCTCCCAACCTTTTCGAGGTCTTGATAATGGTTTTATGACGATTTGTCCTTTTTCGAGGATTACCTCAACTGTGTCTTGTATATTATACTTGTCCAACAAAGTCTTGCTAAGTCGGATTCCCTTTGAATTACCAATTTTTATTACAGAAACTTCCATTGTGTCAATTTTTATAATGTAATTACAAAGTTACTACTTTTCGCGAGAATTCAAACTTGCCCTATAATGTAGGAAGCTACACGCAGAGGCGGATTGCGTGCGATTTCCAGTCAAGCCGAAAAGCAGCCTGAGCGGAAAGATGCACATCGAAAACCACCGCTGCCGCACTTGACGGGTAGCTGATGTTAGCGCGTCGTTATTTTTTTATTCAAATTCTCAGTCACTATCTTTTTAAATTCGTCTTCGGTTAAATTCAAATCGTCCCATTTGTAAAGTTCAAAATGTCTGACATTCTCATATTGAGAAGAAACCTTGTAAGCATAGGAAATCTTTCTCATATTCTCAGTCGAAGTACACAAATTTCTATGTCTGATTTTTTTATTTATATGAAATT
>JAATGF010000164.1 GCA_015654795.1 Bacteroidales bacterium | reverse complement strand
CCCGTGACTTTATTGTGACTTTAACTGTGACTTTATTTATTAAAATATTCATGTAATATACTGTTTGTTAAGTATATATAGTGATATAAGTTGTGACTTTAACTGTGACACCAGGAATTAAGGCGGTGAGCTTCTAAAAATTAGTTTTTAAAGATGTCATCCCACGATTTTATTTTTGGGCTAAAGTTGCAAATTGTAAATGAGCTATAATCGAATAAAAAATTCCCCCAACAATATCATTTGATCCGGATTTACCCGTATGACGCGTGCCTTTAAATAAAATAATGCCCTATTTCAACCTGTATATTCGGGATGAAATAGGGCATTTATGTGGCGATCACTCCTATAAATTAAGCAGTTAACAAGAAAAAGGTAAGGATTGAGGAATGGAGTTAAAGTTTATGCATTACTCTTTCTAATTCTTTTAATCTCCCTTTCTCAAAAAAGTCCATGCAGTTGGGCATCAATGCGGTCGATTACCTTGCTCAGATCTTCTTTATTTTCGGCGAAATTCAGTTCATCAATATTAATAATCAATAGCTTACCAAGCCGATAGCGGGTAGCCCAGGCCTCGTAACGCTGGTTAAGCTGCTTAAGGTAATCGAGTCGGATGGTTTCCTCGTAGTCTCTCCCCCGCTTTTGAATTTGCTGAACGAGCGTTGGGATTGAAGCGCGAAGATAGATAATCAGATCGGGAGCCTGGATCAATTTCCCCATCAGGTCGAAAAGCGTGTGATAGGTTTCAAAATCGCGTGTACTCATCAGCCCCATCTCGTGGAGGTTAGGTGCAAATATTTCGGCATCTTCGTAAATTGTACGATCCTGAATCACTGTTCTCCCCGAATGACGAAACTCGATAATCTGGCTAAAACGATTATTGAGGAAATAAACCTGCAGATTGAAAGACCAACGCTGCATATCGTGATAAAAATCATTCAGATATGGATTTCCGTCTACCTCTTCGTAGTGGGCCTCCCATCCAAAATGTTTGGCTAAAATTCCGGTCAGCGTAGTTTTCCCGGCTCCGATATTACCTGCAATCGCGATATGCATTGTAGCAGCTTCTTTTTTCATATTGTATTTTAGTTATTATTTAAGCCTGTCATTGATCCGAAGCAAACCGTCGAGATATTCTCTGTTGTTTGACAATCGGGGTACCTTATTCTGCCCTCCCACCTTTCCACGCTCGCGCATCCACTGCATAAAAGTTCCGTTGGCAACAGCCAGGACGTGAGGTTTTTCGAGCGTGGCATTCCTGTGTCTTTTGGCATCGTAATCAGAGTTTAAATCCTGTAATTTTCGATCGAGAATTGTTGTAAACTGATCCAGATCATCAGGTTTCTTGTCAAATTCTATCAGCCACTGGTGAGCCCCTTTTGCCTGGCTTTCGCTCATAAAGATTGGCCCGGCAGTATAATCACTGATAATTGCACCTGTAACGCTGCAAGCTTCTTTAATGGCTCTTTCGGCATTATCGATAATCAATTCTTCGCCAAAGGCATTGATAAAATGTTTTGTCCTTCCTGTAATCCTCAGTTTATAAGGATCTTTTGAAGCAAACTTCACCGTATCGCCAATCATGTAACGCCAAAGTCCTCCGTTTGTAGAGATGACCATTGCATAATTAACCCCTATTTCAACTTCCCATAAAGGAATCGTTACCGGAAATTCATCATCAACATTACCAACGGGAATAAATTCGTAGAAAACGCCATAATCGAGCATCAGTAGCATATCCGCACTTTCGGGATCATCCTGAATAGCAAAAAAGCCTTCAGATGCGTTATATGTTTCCATATAATTCATTGATGATGAGGGAATAATCCGCTTGTATTGCTCCCTGTACGGATCAAATGCGATTCCGCCATGGATAAAAAGTTCAAGATTGGGCCAGACTTCGAGGATATTCGATTTCCCGGTGTATTCAAGGATGTATCTTAGAAGGACAAGAAACCACGAAGGAACACCTGCAAGTGATGTAACATTCTCATTTACGGATGTTTTCGTGATTTGGGCAATTTTTTCTTCAAACTCGGGGATCAGTGCAATATCAGTCGGTGGGGTACGATGAAAATCGGTCCAAAACGGAAGATTTTCAATCATAATTGCCGATAAATCACCATAATAGGCATTATTACTCATATTTGTCTTCTGATGACTGCCACCTAAAGTTAAAGTCTTTCCATATAGTAGCGATGCCTCGGGGTAATTGCGATAATAGATGGCGAGAACATCTTTTCCTCCTCTGAAATGGCAATCGTCGAGCGACTCTTTCGAAACGGGGATAAATTTACTCTTGGCATTGGTTGTTCCCGAAGATTTGGCAAACCATTTCATTATACCTGGCCAAAGTACATTTTTTTCGCCCTGAATCATCCTGTTGATAAGTGGTTCGATCGATTCGTAACGGCTTATTGGAACATTTTCTTTGTACGATTCCCATGATTTAGTGTTCGCATAGTCATATTTCTCACCCCATTCCGTGCTTTTTGCCGTATTAAGCAGATTAAAGAGCACCTCCTCCTGTATCTCCCGGGCATGCTCCCGATAGAGATCGATTTCATATATGCGTTTATAATTGATCCAGTTGATAATCGAATTGACAATGGCCATGCTCTTTAATAATTTGAATTATTCGGATTAAATTTAGTAATTTTCCGCAAATTTGCAGAGTATTTAAGATAATTTTAATAAATTCATTGCTACAAATTTAAAATAATTCTTCTCATGAATGTGTTAGATATCGTTCTTGTGATTCTAATTGTTGGTGCAACAATCAATGGCTTTGTCAAAGGCTTTTTTGTGGAACTGGCATCAGTGGTCTCATTAATACTGGGAATATGGGCAGGCGTTGAATTTTCAGGCCTTGTACAACAATGGTTGTCGAAATACCTGACCTGGAGCAATGACTCCATGCGCCTGGCGGCATTTATACTGATTTTTGTTTTTGTTGTCATACTGGTCCACCTGATTGCCACACTTACCGAAAAATTTGTACAAACCATCGCTTTGAGCATTTTCAGCCGAATTGCCGGCGGTATTTTCGGAGCTTTAAAGGCAGCATTTGTTCTGAGTATTCTGATGATTATTATTTCAAAAATCGAAAATTTTACGATTACCATTATTCCTGAGAAGTCGAAGATGGAATCGAAGTTTTATGGTCCAATCTCAAACATGGCTCCCAATATATTGCCTTTTCTGAAAGCAGATAAAGAGCCTACGCCTGCGCCGCCACCAAAAAGCGTTACGACATAGATTACCCTGCCAGGTACCGGAAATGAAATAAATTCGTATTTGCAAAAACTTAATCGGTTTGCGAAACTTCCAATTCCCCAATTAAGCATTAGCATTATGTAAAAATACTTAATCAGGCGTATTCCGAACATGGTACGAATGAAATACGAATAAGATACCTATCAAACCCAGCAGAGTTTGCGTCGTCATTATATTAAATAAAGAATACAATTTTTACTGATTCGCATTACTCAGTTTTTATTGAATTTCTTGTTTTGCATTACTTTTTCGGAGAAATCTTTCCAAAATAACTTGTGAAATGCAAGGCTGTTCGATTTCACGAGTAATTCATTTGGAGAGAAAGGACTTCCGGGGATGGTTGTAAATTTTGCTTCCGGATTATACAATGCAAAAGGTTCAGGGTGAAATTGCACACCTACAACATTCTTATATTTAGTATCTTGTAATCCTTCAATAACTTTTCCGTCAATTGAAGATGCAATCACTGTCAGATTTGTGCCAATATGGCCAACCGTCTGATGGTGATAGCTTAATACTTTTGGCGTAGTGGCACCCGAAAGTGTGGCAATATCGTTGAGATAGCCCGTTTTTGAAATGCTGATCGGATGAAAAACACCTCCCCAAAGATCTTCCAGCGGATATAATGGAGTCGCATAACTGCGGTGCTGGTTCTCAACTGGCTGGTCAGAAACCTTTTCCAACGTATTCAAATGATATATTTCCAGGGGTATGTCCTGAATTAGTGTTCCTCCCGCTGCCACATTCATTGTTTGCATACCCAGGCAAAATGCCCTGATTATAAAATCCGGGTTATCTGCCAAAAACGGTTTGAATTCTGCGTTTCGGCTGCCGCCAATTAAATGAAAGAACAAAGAGGTCTCGAAATAATGCCGATACGGATCGGTGACAACAGTTAAGAGGTTTTGCTCTTCGCCATAAATAGCTGCCGGTATATCGGGACCGCCAAAGAAAAGGATCGCATCTGACTTTTCAAACAATTTTCGGAAAGCCGGCGTACAACTGTTTTCGTGAAATATATCTTCCGGTTTAAGTTCACCCTCAATTTTAAGAAGCTGATAGTTCTTTAAAGAATGTTCAGCCAGGTATTTTTCGGAGACAGCATAATTGTAAGCTTCATTCGCATAATAAACGCCGATCATCTCCACATCAGGAATATCGATGATCTTATTTTCAACCATCCATTCCATATTTTCGATGTTACTCACCGTTGGATGAAGCAACACAAGACGATGTTGCGCCTGCCCCTGAAACGCAATCAGCAAAACGATTGTCAACAGGAACAGCGATTTGATCTTAAATCCGGCCTTTCTCATTTGAATTGTATTTGAAAGCTGAAAAATAGCATATTTAAAGTTGAAATCATAATCTGAAGGTATGATTAAAGATATAACAATTTTAGCCAATTATGTGTTTGATGCAGCTCCAAACAAAATACACGATGGTTTTATGAGTTGAATCTCTTAAAATTTATACCATTAAATATTCAGATTGATAGTATTCATACTATCTTTGCAGTGTCAAAACTAATATAGCAGATGAAAAAGCTAAAGGTTTTTGAGATTCTGAAAATGCTAAATGATGACGGGTGGTATTTACAAAATCAAAAAGGTAGTCACCGACAATTTAAACATCCAACGAAAAAAGGAAAAGTTACGATAAATGGTAAGCCAGGCGATACGTTGGAGCAATTTATTCTAAACATTATTTTCAAACAAGCGGGTTGGCGACAGTCGCAGTCGCAGAAAAACAAATAACCATGGAAAAGATAAAAGTTCAAATAAGCTGGTGGAATAACTATGGAGCCGGGAGCACTGAGATACCTGGTTGTGTAGCCACACACAAAACATTGGGAGGTGTAAAAAAAGCTTTTGCCGAGTCATTGGCGTGGCATCTGGAAGCCATGAAAGCAGACGGAGACGAGATACCTAAATCATTACAAGGTGATTACGAATTGGAATTTGAATTAAATATACGAGCATTACTTCACTATTTCGATGGTATTCTAACTCGTTCTGCTTTGGCTCGCGTGACAGGAATCAACGAACGACAATTAGGTCATTATACTACCGGGCATAGAAATCCACGTCCTGCGCAACGAGTAAAAATTATTGAAGGTATTCACAAAATAGGAACGGAGTTCAATTCTGTTATATAGTTTCGGCAATATCAATGTCTGAAAAAGAAAAAATCAATTAAAACGGAAGTTGTATCTTTACAAGCTATTTCCATTCTTAATAACATACTATAGGTTAACAATTTGCGGTATGTTTAATCGTCAGTCTGGATTTGGCTTAGGACTTGAATTATAATTATTTAACTACAATATAAAATGAATTTTGTTGAAGAATTGACCTGGAGAGGCATGATCCACGATATGATGCCCGGACTTGAAGAACAGTTGAAAAAAGAGGTTACCTCTGCATATGTGGGGATTGACCCAACTGCTGACTCTTTGCATATCGGTCACCTTGTTGGTGTGATGATGCTTAAACATTTCCAGCTGGCAGGGCATAAACCCATCGTTTTGGTGGGTGGTGCAACCGGAATGATCGGCGATCCGTCAGGCAAATCACAGGAACGCAATCTTTTGGATGAGACTACATTACGTCACAACCAGGAGTGTCTGAAGGTTCAGATTTCGAAGTTCCTTGATTTCGACTCAAAAGACGAGAATGCCGCAGAGATGGTCAATAACTATGACTGGATGAAAGAGTTCAGTTTTCTTGGATTTATTCGCGACATTGGAAAGCACATCACCGTCAATTATATGATGGCAAAAGATTCAGTAAAGAAACGGCTCGATCCCGACAGCGGTGCGGCAGGTATGTCTTTTACCGAGTTTACTTATCAGTTAGTTCAGGGAACCGATTTTCTTCACCTTTATGAAACCAAAAACTGCAAATTGCAGATGGGAGGCTCCGATCAATGGGGAAATATCACCACCGGAACAGAGCTCATCCGCAGAAAAGCGGGTGGAGAAGCCTTTGCACTCACTTGTCCGTTGATTAAAAAAGCCGATGGTACAAAATTCGGAAAAACAGAGTCAGGAAACGTCTGGCTTGATCCCGTAAGAACATCACCTTATACGTTTTATCAGTTTTGGTTAAATACTTCGGATGTTGATGCCGAAAAATACATCAGGATATTTACCATTTTATCAAAAGAAACAATCGATCAACTAATTGAAGAACACCAGAAAGCGCCTCATTTGCGCCAGCTTCAAAAGGTTCTTGCCAAAGAAGTTACCTGTATGGTGCACTCGGAGGCTGACTACAATTTAGCAGTCGAGGCTTCGGAGATTCTTTTTGGAAAAGGAACCGAAGAAACTTTGCGCAAACTTGATGAAGCAACTTTTCTATCTGTCTTTGAAGGAGTCCCCCAATTCGAAATTACAAAATCTGAACTGGAAGCCGGAATAAATATCATTGATTTGCTGGCAGAAAGAACAACGGTGTTTCCATCCAAAGGGGAAGCGCGCCGGACAATCGCAGGTGGTGGTGTAGCTGTAAACAAAGTAAAAGTTGAAGGTCCTGACGAGGTAGTTGCCCTATCCAAACTAATCGGAGATAAATATCTGTTGGTTCAAAAAGGGAAAAAGAATTATTTTCTACTGATCGCTGGTCCGTATTCAGACTTAAAGAAATAAACTGCAAACATAAATTAGCTATGACAAAATCGATGCTAAAAGTACTCGCTGTTTCTCTGTTGATAAGCGGAGCAGTACAGGCGCAAAAAGCCAAATCTCCCGAATCTGCTCAGGAGAAGAAGATTCAGTCGCTGGTCAAAAAGATGACTATTGAGGAGAAAGTGGGTTTACTTCATGCTAATTCCAAGTTTTATGTGAGCGGAATACCCCGACTCGGAATTCCGGAGTGGGCTTTGTCTGACGGTCCTCATGGAGTTCGTGCTGAAATTAACCGCCATGATTGGGGTTATTCGGGCTGGACAACCGATTCAGCAACATGCTTTCCTCCGGGAACAGCTTTAGCGGCAAGCTGGAATCCAAAACTTGCGCAGGAACGTGGTATAGTACTGGGCGAAGAGGCTCGTTTCCGCAAAAAAGACGTATTGCTTGGCCCAGGTATCAACATTATCCGTTCACCACTCTGCGGCCGTAATTTCGAATACTTAAGTGAAGACCCATTTCTTATTTCGGCAATGACAGTACCCTATATAAAAGCGCTGCAATCGAAAGATGTGGCTGCGAGTGTAAAACATTTCCTGGCCAACAATGAGGAAGAGAACCGTGTTCTGGTTGATGTGACCATGAGCGATCGGGCATTACATGAAATCTATCTTCCTGGTTTTAAGGCTGCTGTAGAAGAAGGTGGTGCACTTACCGTAATGGCTGCCTACAATAAATTCCGCGGCGACTGGTGTTCCGAAAGCGAATACCTCGACCGCCAGATTCTGCGCAAAGAGTTGGGTTTTAATGGTGTGTTGATGACGGACTGGAATGCTGCCCATAGTACCGTGAAAGCAGCGCTCGCAGGTCTCGATCTCGAAATGGGCACCGATATTAAGGATTACAACGAATGGTATTTCGCAAATCCACTTATCAGTGCTGTAAAAGAGGGTAAAGTACCGATAGCGATTGTTGATGAAAAAGTGTCCAATGTGCTGCGTGTGATGATGAAAACAAAGATGCTCGGTGACAAAACACGCGAAAAAGGTTCGATGAATACACCGGAACATCAAAAGGCTGCATACAATTCGGCTGCCGAAGCGGTTGTATTGCTTCAAAACCAAAACAGCGTTTTACCGCTCGATTTCTCAAAATTGAAATCTATTGCCGTGATCGGCGATAACGCCACCAGAAAACACACAAGTGGCGGATTGAGCTCCGAAATTAAGCCATTGTACGAGGTTACTCCGCTCGAGGCTTTGATCAAAAAGTTTGGCAGCAGTTTGAAAATCAACTTTGTTCAGGGCTACGAAAAACAATCAACATTTAAAGAAGGAAGCAACATTGGTCAGTCGGACAGTAAAAAAGTAGATTGGAAATTGATCGATGAGGCCGTGGAGGCAGCGAAAAAATCGGATGTAGCAATCATCTTCGGCGGATTAAATCATGATTTCGACACAGAATCTTTTGACAAACAAGATATGAAATTGCCCTACGGACAGGAGACACTGATCCGCGAAGTGGCCAAAGTAAATCCGCGAACAATTGTAGTGATTATAGCTGGCTCACCTATCGAACTTGCAGGAATCGTTAACCGTGTGCCATCAATCCTGTGGGCCTGGTTTGGTGGCATGGAGGCTGGAAATGCGGTGGCAGATGTGCTTAGCGGCAAAGTAAACCCTTCAGGTAAAATGCCCTTCACTTTACCAGTTTCTCTCGATCAATCACCTGCTCATGCGTTGGGAAACTTCCCTGGTCGCAACCTGAAGGTAAATTACGAAGAAGACATTCTGGTGGGTTATCGCTGGTTCGACACAAAGAAGATTGTACCCCAATTTCCCTTTGGATATGGTCAGTCTTATACTTCATTTGAGCTTTCAGGGCTGAATACTGATAAAACGACTTATGGTAAGGATGAAGTTGTTCGCGTGAAATTCAGCGTTAAAAACAGTGGCACAAGATTAGGTGCCGAAGTGGCACAACTTTATGTGAGCGATCCTGTTTGCTCGGTTATGCGTCCCACCAAAGAGTTGAAAGGTTTTGAAAAGGTATTTCTTCAACCCGGAGAAACCAAAACCGTTGAGTTGCTTGTGAAAGTATCCGATCTCGGTTTTTACGACGAGAGCCGAAAAGGTTGGACAGTTGAGCCCGGGGATTTCCTTTTCCATCTGGGAACGTCTTCAGGCGATATTTGCCAAACCGTAAAAATAGTGGTTCAGTAGAGATGATAAAGACGATGAAGAGGAATTACCTTATCCCGATTTGCGGATTAATAATTCCTCTTCTCTAATATATTTGAATCTAAAATCATAAACGGGTAAAATTGTTTAAAGCAATTCTGCCCGTTTTTTTATCTCGGCCCACCGACTGTCTTCCAACTCTGCACCGACAACTTGAATTACCTCTCCTGCCATTAACGAGCCTATTGTTCCGCATTTCCCAAGATCACACCCAATTGCCAGTCCGGCCAAAAATCCCGCGGCAAAGTAGTCCCCGGCGCCCGTAGTGTCGACAACAGAAGTTTCGAAAGCCGGAATGTGCCATCTTTGATTGCCTTGCTTAACAAAAGCGCCTTCCTTTCCCACTTTTACAACTGCAATATCACATCTCCCTGCAAGATTTTCGAGCGCGGCTTCAGGCTGCATCCCCGTAAATGACTTCGCTTCCTCCTCGTTAGCAAACACAATATCAATATAATTATCGACTAATTCGTTAAGAATATCAAGATTGGCCTCAACAACGTTATAGCTCGCAAGATCGAGTGCAATCGTAAGTCCGGCGGATTTGGCAGCAGAAGCAGCTGCCATAATTAAAGGTTGATTGAAAACAAGATACCCTTCGATAAAAAACAGATCGTATCCTGCAAATAATTCAGGCGTGATATCCTCAGGTCCCATTTCAATGGCGGCGCCAAGGTAAGTAGCAAAAGTACGTTCACCACCCGGACTGACAAATCCTACAGCACGGCCAGTCGGGAACTCATTTTCTTTAAGCTTAACCTCGATCCCGCGTTTGAGCATATCGTTCTTGAATAATAAACCAAGGTCGTCGCGCCCAATTGTACCAACAAATCCGCACTCGACATCAAGTCCTGCAATCCCATTAATGGCATTTGCGACAGAACCACCTGTTGCAATCTTAATATTCATATGCGAAATCTCTTTTTGAATCATGGCCGAAAGATCGCCGTCCACCAGGGTCATGCCACCTTTGGGCAGATTTAAATAATTGATAATCTGATCATCCTCAGATAAGACCATAATATCAACAAGCGCATTCCCGATTCCCAGGATTTTTAAATTACTCATCACAAAGATTATTTTCAGATTATTTTGCAAATATATTTCAGATTATTGAAAATCTTACTATTTTTGCAACGCTTTAGAAGAAATAAGGGCTAAAGCAAAAATTAGATGTATTCCTTAGTAGCTCAGTTGGTTAGAGCGGTCCGTCGGCTGACGGATTAATCCGAGGGAAATTATTGATTAGTTCATTACATTCTGAAAATATTATTCCTTAGTAGCTCAGTTGGTTAGAGCGGTCCGTCGGCTGACGGATTAATCCGAGGGAAATTACTGATTAGTTCATTATATTCTGAAAATATTATTCCTTAGTAGCTCAGTTGGTTAGAGCGGCGGACTGTTAATCCGTAGGTCGTAGGTTCAAGTCCTACCTGAGGAGCAAAAATAAAAGCTGTCCTGATCTTGATCGGGATGGCTTTTTTTGTCAAAACACCTTTTGTAAACGCAACATTTCCTATGTTTTACGTTTATATTCTATATTCCCGAACTGCCGATAAGTTTTATGTCGGGCAAACAGCCGATGTTCAAAAGCGACTATGGGAACATAACAACTCAATCGAGAACTCAAAATTCACTGCAAAATATATTCCTTGGGAACTTGTACTTGATTTCCCGGTAAGTCCTGCGAGAGCTGATGCAATGAAAATTGAATGTTTCATCAAATCACAAAAAAGCAAAAGATTTATTCTTAAACTCGCTAAGAATAAAGATAATCCGAAATTCTTCAACCAACTCATCAGAGACGTGATTCATGTTGGTTAGAGCGGTCCCGAGAGGCACGATTCGGGATTAATCCGTAGGTCGTTCCCGAATCTCTTCGTTCTCGGGACAAGTCCTACCTGAGGAGCTTAAAAAGGCTGAAATCAAATGATTTCAGCCTTTTTTTGTTTTATTCTCTCTCCCAAAACCTAGGATCAAGCTGAAAGGTTGGGGGATAAAAATTATGAAATAGCCATGAGAATAAACTTCACACAAACCGAAATGAATCCGTCAGCTGACGGATGGCTGAAACTCTTGACATTTGAATCAAATAGATACCGATTTAAATATTTGTCCAGTTTTTTTGTTAATAAACTGGACAAACCACTATCTTTTCAGAAAGAATTAAACGGATGAAAACGTCTGAATACATAGTATTTACCATCGGCAGGCTTCCCAAAGGCTATGTGTTCACCTATGCTGATTTTAATGTGGAGGTGGAACGAAAAGAAGCCGTTATCAAAGCCCTGAACCGTATGGCAACTTCGGGCAAACTGGTAAAGGTGGCAAAAGGACAATACTACAAGCCCAAAGGAAGTGTTTTGGCCAATTAAAACCCTTGATCCGGCTCATAGTTGTAACTTCGGGTCGCTTTGTCGTGAACATTGGTCATATCGCAAAAGTAAGAAAACATCACAAGCAGATTCAATTTCACAATCCTGTCCGATTTTTAATAATCAATATAATGCAAAAAAACGCGACTAATCCCTCTTGCTGTTTGGGTCGTACCTGGTTTGTATCGGGTTAGGGTTGCTCTTAATCAGCAAAAACAACATAATAGAAATCCTCGACTGCAACCCTCACGGCTTTGTTTTTTAGTGCAACACTTAAAACAACATTTTTAGACCATTATAAAACTTATTTCCAATAATATAGAAATAATTCTGCACTTCCTAATGCAACATTATTGCAACACACAAATAGACTTTTAACCAAATTGCGATGCCCCTCGTTTGTAACGAGGGGCTTGTGGTTTTGAGTTTGCAACTCAGCTTTAAATTTACATTGTAATGTTAGCCACTAATTTACAATAACCAACAGCCACTTCTGATGATATCATGTGATATAATTGTCGTTGCAAACGAGGGGGGAGTAAGGTTATTGCAACTGCCAATAGTCCTTTAACCAGATCTAAATAGTTTCTCATTCAACGTGAACGGGTGAATATCAAAAAAATCACCCGTTCACTTATGCTCATCAAATGTTGCAACATTGTTGCTTTATTTTAATATTTACTGTTATATATTACTATACATCAATGTATAATATGCGCAAGCCATGTTGCATATAAAATAAAAGCCGGAGCCCGTTTATGCAACACTTCAAAGATGGATATGAGTTGTTAGAGTTGTGCCTTCGCGCCCGTGAGGGCGTCCCCGGAAGGAACACTGTGATGCCCCTCGTTTGTAACCTACTCTTTAT
>JAATGF010000119.1 GCA_015654795.1 Bacteroidales bacterium | reverse complement strand
TTCGGTTTTCATGTTTGACAGGTTACGCCTGCCCATACCTCCGATACCAATCCCGGCAATATTTAATTTGTCACTTGGAGCAGTATGTCCGGCACTCTTTCCCAGCACGTTGCCCGGAACTATTGTGATACCTGCTGCCACCGCTGCTGTCGCTCCAATAAAGTCTCTTCTCGAAATTTCTTTACTCATTATAACTAATTATTAATTCTTTAAAACATTACAAATATCTGATTGTTAAATCTTTACATTGTATTATAATTTCTCTGCCATTGTGAATTAAGAAGAGAAGAGGCTGTTTCAAAAGCCGACTTATGAGATCTTCAGTTTCCAATTTGTAAGATAAACTCCATTTTACTTTGCCACCTAATAGGGTGTTTTGAAAGTTCCCTGCAGCTGATTTTGAAATTTTAACGTAACTGCAAGTTTAAATCATAAATTTCTGAAAATACAAAGATAAGTTTTGAAACAGCCTCTTAATATATTAATAAACGTTTTTCTTAAAATTATTTATAATTGTCATTTTGAACGAGGACTCCGTTGGCGATGTCAATCTCTGTTTGAGGAATCGGGAATGGCCAACTTTTATCAGTTACTAATTTTCCTTTGTTTGCATAGGGCTGCTTTGCATTGTAAGCATTCATTACAGTAACATAATCTCCCCACCGCAGAAGATCAAGAAAACGATAACCTTCCAATCCGAGTTCCCATCTTCTTTCGTTTTTTATTGCTTTTAATAAATCATCACCGGCATTTACAGCCAAATTTGCCTGAAAATAGGTATCATCTATGGGAATTAAGTCTTTATCAAACGCTCTGAATGTAGCTTCTTCATCTTTTTTAGAGGTTGTTACGAAGGCCCGATGGCGGACTTCATTAATCAGATTTGCAACTTGTTGATTATCTCCGCCTGTTTTTAAAAGAGCTTCAGCGTACATCAATATAACATCCGCATATCTAATATAATAAGGTGTCCAATCAGAACGAATATCTCCTAATGAATAGCCATTCCGGAATTTGTCCGGGACAAATGCCTTCCTGCTTTGCTGTAAGTGGATATTGTCATAACCTTTATAGTTATGGGTGATTAATTTTCCATCGACATTAGGAAAAATATCTCCGGATTCGATCACAGAAAATAGTTTACGCGGATCTCTCGCATCAAAAGATTCAGAAAAGTCAAGGGTAGGACAATTACCTCCCCAACCTCCAACTTCTCCACGTCCTGCATACATAACGGCAGTGCAATAACCGATATCCATATATCCCGGAACATATTTTCTTAATATTGTAAAAACACATTCCTGAGAAAGTTCTGCGGCGTAAGGTCCGGCAAAATAATTACCTCTGAAAAGATTCTGATAGTCAGCCACCAAGCTAAAGGCATGACTGTCATACACTTCTTTAGCAGAACTAAGAGCAGAATTATAATCTGAAGTTGCATCACCCTGCATTCTCCCTTTTTCTGCGAGTCCTGCAAAGAATAAACATGCTCTTGCCTTGAAGGCTTTTGCAACATATTTCGAAATTCTGCCATACTCGCTGCTGCTGACATTTGTCGGCAAATTAGGATCAGCAATCGATTCATCAATATCCTTTAAAATCTGAACCCGAAGATCTTCGATTGAAGCTTTGGCAGGCAATTGTGTTGGAACAGGAGTTTCTGTTATCAGCGGAACAGAACCGAATGTAGAAACAAGATCAAAGTAAAACCAGGCTCTTAAGAATTTCAATTCAGAAATATAACGTGATTTTGTTTCGGCCGAAACAATACTCCCATTTGCGGCTACCAGAGTAGTTGCTTTGTTGATACCTTCAATGGCAGAATTACAGCGTGAAATTCCGGTAAAGCGTCTTGTCCATGTATTTAGTAATTCTCCGTTAGAAGTTAACGGACGTCCTGTGGCAATGTTTTTGGTGTCAATACGATCGTTTGCATCTGATCCCCCTGCATCGGCATCATCAGTTATGTTACTTCCAGTTTCGATTCGATTTAGATAATAATCCCAATCGCCATAAGGAATCATGTTCGCGTAACAGTTTGTGACAGCTTTAAACGCTGCATCCGGTGTCGCATAATAGCCCTCCTCGTTGATTGATGCATACTGCTTCGAATCAAGAAAACTATCAGAACAGGAATTAAAAACAATAATTGACGTAATTGCCAGTGTATATAATAATTTTTTCATGGTACTAAAAATTAAAATTTGATACTCACTCCCATTAAATATTGACGAGCTTGTGGATAAAAAGCAATATCTACACCATTAAGTAATGGGCTGGCATCACCAATTTCAGGTGACATGCCTGAGTACTTGGTAATTGTAAATAAATTATATCCCCCAACCCATATTCTCATTTCCTGCATAAATGCTTTTTTAAGAAGAGAAGACGGTAATTTGTACCCAATTTGAAGATTTTTCAATTGTAAGTATGAACCATCCTCTGCTAACCAATCCGAAACCTGTACATTGGTTGAATTATCAGTTGTAATCCGGAATTGCGTATTGGAAGGATTAGTTTCAGACCACGCCGTAGTTAGTAAATCTTTGGGTGCATTGTAGTAGGCTGTTCCGGAGTATAAATCGAGCTTTTTCATGTTCATTATTTTGTTGCCATGCACACCATAAAATGTCATTGAAACATCAAACCCTTTATATTCCATCCCTAAATTAAAACCATATGTGAATTTAGGGAATGGGCTTCCGAGATAAGTTCTGTCCGCGTCTGAAATCAAACCATCTTCATTTACATCCATATATTTCAAATCTCCCGGTCGCGCCTTGTCTTGAACTACTGATCCGCCTTTCGCATTTTTATAATTATTTATTTCATCCTGTGATTGAAATATTCCATTGGTTTTTAAGCCATAAAAATATCCTACAGGCTGTCCTACTTCGGTTTTTGTAATTGTTTTGTTGTCATAACCCTCACTCACGCCATATAATGGTTGGCCGCCACCTAACGACAGAACCTTATTTGCATAAGAGAATAGGTTCCCTCCAAGGTTATACTTAAGTTCGCCAATACTTCCGGTATAATTTAAACTGAATTCTATTCCCTTATTTTCGATACTTCCTGCATTGGCCCATGGATTATTTGTATATCCTAAGTATTGAGGTAGTGGAACCTGGAGTAACATATCTTTAGTTTTCTTATAAAAATAATCTAAAGAGAAAGTCAAACGATTGTCAAAGAAACCCATATCTGCTCCAATATCAGTTTGTTCAGTGGTTTCCCATTTTACATCCGGATTGCCCATATAGCTTTTCCCTCCAGCCAGTTGGAATCCGCTGCCATATAAGTAGTATCCACTATTTAAACTATATGTCGATCTGTAAGCACCCCCATCAATAGCCTGATTTCCTATCTGACCCCAACTGACTCTAAATTTCCCTCTTGTCAGTGAATTTCCGACAATGTTTTTTATGAAATTTTCTTCGGCAAATGACCATGCTGCCGAAACAGAAGGGAAAAGTCCCCATTTATTCCCAACATCAAAATTTGAAGACCCATCATACCGGATTGTGGCTGTAAGCATATATTTATCTTGCCATGACTGGAAAAGACGTCCGAAATACGAAACTAAATATCCGTCTGATTTAATCCCTGTTGCAGTAGCTGTTTTGGTTGCTGCATCTATTACCTTCTGAGAATCATCATTGGTAACAATTCCGGTTTTGGTTGCACTGAAATTACTACTATTGGTCATCTCAACAGAATTACCGATCATAAATGTTGTATGCTGTTTACCATGCCAGTCATACGTTTTATCAACGGTAAGTAAGTTGTCAATAACCGTGTAATTAGTTAACCATGAGGCATCGCCTACTGATCCATCAACATCATTCTGATAGGCACCAATATAATAAGATGGCGTAAAATACTCAGGATTGGCACGATAAAGAGACATATTAACTGTTCCCTTGTATTTTAACCAACTTGTTAAATCAATATCAAGGTTAACTCCTCCCCTGAATGTAACATCTTTCCAGACATTATCTTTATTTACAGCTTGTTGTGCAACCGGATTGTGTCTGTTGTTAAAGAAAACAGGACTGTAAAATGTATATGGGTTACTTGCATCGATTTTATCAGTTAAAAGTAAATTACTGAGATAATCAGGAACATTTTTGAGATTCGTTCTATATACAGGAGTAACTGGGTCTGCAGTTAACGCACAAAATATTGTCCCGTTGTATATTGTATTTTCAACCACATTCCTTCTCGATTGGGATACCAATGAAAAATTGGTTGACAGTTTAGCCCATCGTGTCAATTGGTTGTCAAAAGTTGTTCTCCATGAAAATCTTTTAAAATCGGACTCTTTAACAATACCGTCCTGCGACATATACCCCAGAGAAGTATAGAAAGCAGTTTTTTCTGTACCATTTGAAATAGATACATTATAATTTGAAATTGGTGCTGTTTGGAAAATTTCATCTTGCCAATTGGTCCCCTGGGTACTGCCAAAATTATCTTTCAGAAAAGTTGTCATTGCTTGTTTTTCTGCTGGCGTTACCCATGCTTGTCCCGTTCCGTTTGTATAAGCGAGGTTTCTGTAATCAATGAATTCTTCAGCATTCATCATCTCAAATTTTTTCGTAATCTCTTGAAAACCATGATACATGTCGAGATTTACATTCATTTTGTGATTAGTGCTCATTACTCCTTTTTTAGTGGTCAGAATGATAACTCCATTAGCACCTCGTGAACCGTAAATAGCCTCTGCGGAAGCATCCTTCAAAATTTCCATGGATGCAATATCATTTTGGTTTAGCCATCCAATATCAGATTGCGGAAATCCGTCAACCACATAAAGTGGATCATTCCCATTTACTGTACCAATACCTCTGATTCGAACAGAAGGAGCAGAACCAGGACTACCTCCTGTTGAAGTTATGGTAACACCTGCAACTTTACCCTGTAATGCTTCTGTGGCTGAACGAACAGGAATGCTAGCCAGCTCCTCAGTTTTGACACTGGATACAGAACCAGTCAAATCACTCTTTTTCATCGACCCATATCCAATTGCAACGACTTCTTCCAGACCAATAGTTTCTTCCGCTAATACTACATTTATGGTCGTTTGGGTTCCGATTGGAACTTCCTGAGATTTCATCCCTACAAATGAAAACTGCAATATGGCATTTTTAGGGACATTTGAAAGTGAGAAACTGCCATTAATATCGGTAGTGATACCTGTCGTAGTCCCTTTTACGATAATGGAGACTCCGGGAAGCGTTGCACCCTTGGTATCAGTCACTTTACCTGTAATTTTTTTCCCCTGCTGTTGTGCACTCATTGAATTGGGAGCCAATATAATCTTGCGTTCAAGAACGGTTATTTCAACGTCTTTTCCATCAAAAATTTTGCTAAGGACATCACTGATTTTTTGGTCTTTTGTGGTAATGTCAATTTTCCGATCTACGTCAATCAGTTCATTGTTGTAGATGAAGAAGAATTCGCTCGAGTTTTCGATGGCTCTGAGTGCATCTTTGACTGAAACATTTTTCAAATCAAGCGATACCCGCGTATTTTGCGAATAACTTCCGGCAGCTAATAAGCTTAATGTTGAAGAGATTAGAAAAAATAGCGTTAGTCTCATAATAAAAAACATTTTTTGCCTGAAATTCCTGAACGGAATCTCCCGGTCTTTGATGAATTTTTTCATAACTTTGATCGATTTTTATTAATAATTAATTTTTGTTGCCTGTTTTTCAGGCATGGCGAAAATTCGAACAGGGGAGTGCTTCCAACACTTTCCTGTTTTTTTGTAAAATCTTACTCCATAGGCATATTTATTTTTATTGTTTATTAATTGTTTATTTAGATTTTAATATGATCTTTCGTTTTGAGTATGAGTTATCACTGAGTTTTCTTGCAGGGATCATTTTATACTCCATTTGTGATGTGAGACTGAGAATACTTAGCACCTGTTCGAGCGGTTCATTCATAAAAGTCCCGGTAAATCGATATTTTTCCAGTTTTTTATCAGCAAATTCAATATCAACATTGTACCAATTCGCCAGTTTCTGAATCACCATATTTACCGGATCATTGGATAATACAATTTTCCCGTCTGTCCATGCAGTATATTTGTTTAAATCATCTTCGGTTTTCCACATTAGTTTGTTTTCCGTTTGATTATAGATTGCGACCTGATTGGGCTTCATTTGTATGAGGTCGGTTACTCCATCGTTGGTTTTCTGTTGGAGTTGAATGCTCCCTTCGATCAGGGCTATTGTAAATGACGGATTATTAGTATAAGCATCTACATTGAATATTGTACCCTGCACCTTGATCTGCATCTTATGAATATCCACGATAAACGGTTGTTCGCTGTTTTTGGCAACTTCAAAATGGCCTTCTCCTGTCAGTTCGACATTTCTGGTTTTCATTCCGCTGAATGAACTGGGAAATCTCAACGTACTTCCTGAATTCAGATAAACAACGGTTCCATCGGCCAGCTCAACGCGCGATTGGGTCCCGTAACTTGCTTTCACCTGCTGATAAATCTGTGTCTCGCTTTTTATCTGCGGTTTTGTTGGCAGAAACAGATTGTAAAGAACCGAAAAAAAAACGGCCACAACCAGAACTGCTGCTATTTGAACAAAAGTGGGTAGCCATTTGACCTGCCTTCTGTCAATGCCTGCTTTTTTGCGGGTAGCACCCAACGATTTGGGAAGATTAATCTGTGAAGGCATTGCTAAACGATTGGAATGCTTCCAGATTTTCTGAAAATCATTGTATTCCAGGAGATTTAATTTTTCCTCCGATTTCCAGTTATTTAAATTGACCGACTCTTCTTCGGTTAATTCACCGGAGAATGACTTTGCAATCAGATCGTATATGTTGTCGTTTTCGATATTCATTGTTAGTTGCTTTCAATGGAATGACAAATTAGGGTGGGGGGATACCCTACATAGGGGAACTAGAATAATTGAAAATAATTGGCTCTATAACGGTAATTGAATTTTGTAATGATTAATGCCGGCTATTAGTGACTCACTTACTAAAAAATAAGGAGTTACATTAATCGTAAAAGCATTAGGTTATGATGGTTAGTATTACCATACCACTTGCAAGTTGCCAAAAGCCAGCTGCTTATTGCGTAAACCATTTGAAAGCGGTTTGCAAAATTTACCCACACGATCCGTCATAGAGCCAAATAATTTGACAATTGACTTCGTGGAACTTCATTTCGGCAATTAAATGCTATTCCTGGAAGAATATCAAAACGGTTCGCAAAAAAACGTAAACAGCAGGATATAAATGTTTTAATTTTCGTTTCCCGGATCAAGCTGAAAAGTTGGGGGATTTGACCTGTCCTGAAGTCTACAGATTTTTTAATTCAATCCGCTCAATTCTGTTTTTGCAATTTGTATTCATCTTCTTCTGATCTTTACTTTTGTTACAGTAATAAT
>JAATGF010000070.1 GCA_015654795.1 Bacteroidales bacterium | reverse complement strand
CCGGCTTTTATTTTATATGCAACATGGCTTGCGCATATAATACATTGATGTATAGTAATATATAACAGTAAATATTAAAATAAAGTAACAATGTTGCAACATTTGATGAGCATAGAGGCCACGGAAAAGTTAACCGAAATAATCAGACAATTGACTTTAATGATAATTTAAAACCTCTTGTTTCCCAAAGTTGAAACCGGCATTCTTTATCGTTGCAAACGAGTAACCACTACCCCCTCGTTGCAAACGAGGGGGATCGGGGACAATTGACTTTTAATGATAAATTCTTTCCCAAAAGAGAAGGTCGTTCGTTTTAATTTATAACCTTCCCATAAAACGATCACCGGAAAAAGGAACCCGAATTTGGTACGAGGAAGGTCAGGAGTTGATACGGATCAGGTACGAAGGAAGTGGAGTGCCTTTATCGATACGATAAAGGTAGTGAAAAAACGTATAGTCTGGATTGACTTTTTATGAGATGGACGGAGATGGACGGCCGTGGACGATGCGTTGCTCTTTTCTTTGATGATTTTTATCCCCCAACTTTTCAGCTATGATCCATAGTAAGCCGCATTTTTCGATTAAAAGGGAATTTTGTCGTATACCCCTCTCTGGCAGGCAGGCTTCTTATTCGCCTGAAATTACTATCTTTGCAAAGAATTCAGGAATAATCACAGGTACAATGGCACATAAATCAGGATTTGTCAACATTATAGGAAATCCAAACGTCGGAAAATCAACTTTGATGAACGCAATGGTCGGCGAAAAACTTTCGATAATTACGTCGAAAATGCAAACTACCCGTCACCGCATCAAAGGGATCGTTAACGGAGAGGATTTTCAGATTGTTTACTCCGACACTCCCGGCATCTTAAAACCCGCATATAAACTTCAGGAATCGATGCTTGGGTTTGTGAATACAGCATTGGTCGATGCTGATATTCTGTTGTATGTTACCGATGTTGTCGAAGATTTTTCGAAAAATGCTGATTATCTCGAAAAAATTAAATCAGCAGAAGTCCCTGTACTTGTGCTGATTAATAAAATAGATCTCACCGATCAGGAAAACCTGATCAAGTTGGTTGAAAAATGGAGAGAACTTATTCTCAAAGCCGAAGTTATGCCAATCTCGGCTAAAGAGAAATTCAATCTTGACTATGTTTTTAAACGGATCCTCGCTAACCTTCCCGAAGGTTCTCCGTTTTTTCCAAAAGATGAACTGACTGACCGTAATGAACGTTTTTTCGCTCAGGAGATTATTCGCGAGAAAATCCTCTTGTTTTACGACAAAGAGATCCCTTATTCTGTTGAGATTGAAGTCGAAGAATTCAACGATGAACCGAAATTACTGAGCATAAGAGCTGTAATTAACGTGGCCCGTGATACACAAAAAGGAATTATTATCGGTCACCAGGGAAAAGCGCTCAAAAGAGTTGGAACGGAAGCACGTTTAGACATGGAGGAATTTTTTGGTAAAAAAGTATTTTTAGAAACGTACGTTAAGGTAGCTAAAGACTGGCGCGATAAAGAGAGCCAGCTTCGTAATTTCGGTTACGAGATTCAATAAAAGAAAAAACACATAATGAGTAGTATAGTAGCAATAGTCGGTAGGCCAAACGTTGGGAAATCGACCTTTTTTAACCGTTTGACAGAAACGCGTGCCGCGATTGTCGATGACATGCCAGGCGTGACGCGCGACAGGAATTACGGAAAATCACTTTGGAATGGTGTTGAATTCTCTGTCATTGACACAGGAGGTTATGTTTCAGGATCGGATGATGTGTTTGAAGAAGAGATTCGTCGTCAGGCAAATCTTGCCATTCAGGAAGCAGATGTGATTGTTTTTCTCGTCGACGTCGAAAGCGGACTAACAGAACTCGACATCTCTGTCTTTGATCTGCTCCGCAGAAACGACAAACCAGTTATAACCGTTGTGAATAAAGTTGATAACCATCAGCGAGGTCTTGATGCCAATGAATTCTATTCTTTAGGAGTCGAAAAACTCTTTACTGTGTCGTCGATCAATGGTCTTGGAACCGGTGACTTGCTCGATGAAATCGTTGAACTTCTGCCCAAAGTGGTCGAAGAAGTTGCGGATGAAAAAATACCGAGAATTGCAGTCGTTGGACGGCCAAATGTTGGCAAATCATCTATAATCAATACATTAGTTGGCGAAGACCGCCATATTGTTACCGAAGTAGCAGGTACCACACGCGATGCAGTTGCGCAACATTACAACAAATTTGGTCATAATTTTATTCTTGTAGATACAGCAGGATTGCGTAAAAAGACTAAAGTTGCCGAAGATGTGGAATTCTATTCGGTGATGCGATCAGTCCGCACAATCGAAGATTCGGATGTGTGTGTCCTTGTCCTCGATGCCACTCGTGGGGTTGAAGGTCAGGATGTCAGTATTTTCCACCTGATTCACCGGAATAAAAAAGGAATTGTTGTCGTAGTGAATAAATGGGACCTGGTTGAAAAAGACAACCACACCATGAAGAGTTTCGAACGCGATATTCTTGAGAAATTCGCTCCGATTGTTGATATTCCAATTGTTTTCACTTCCGCCCTCACCAAACAGCGGATCCTGAAAATCCTTGAAGAGGCGATGATGGTCTTCGAAAACCAGAACCGACATATTGCGACATCGAAACTGAACGAATTACTGTTGGGATTTATTGAGGCCTATCCTCCGCCGGCACATAAGGGTAAATACATTAAAATTAAATATATCACACAGTTACCGACAAAGATTCCAAGTTTTGCCTTCTTTTGTAATCTTCCGCAGTACGTCAGAGATCCTTACAAAAGATATCTCGAAAATAAAATCCGTGATAATTTCAATTTCAAAGGAATACCGATTCAGCTATATTTCAGACAGAAATAAGACAGGCAAAAGGCAGAAATTGAACGCAGCCGGCAACAGCCTCAGGATGACTAATGCCTGCTGCTTAATCAACTACGAACTTCTGCCTGTTGACTTCTACCTTCCCCATAATCAAATATTTAGAATATCGCGCAATAATCGCTAAATATTTCGTATCTTGCACAACTTTTCCCATGCAGGGAATTGGATTTTTTTCAGATAATAATAAGTCGGGTAATTGGTTCATTAGAGAGCTATAACGCCCGCCACAAAACACAGATGATGCAATTTAATGAAATGGGTCTCGACCCCAGAATCCTAAAGGGGATTCAAGAAATGGGCTTCGAACAACCTTCGCCAATCCAGGAACAGTTTATCCCCTTATTCCTGAAAAAACCCACCGACATTGTTGGACTTGCCCAGACCGGCACCGGGAAAACCGCTGCTTTTGGTCTCCCAATGCTCCAGGTTATTGATCCCAAAAACAGAGTTCCTCAGGCATTGATAATTAGCCCTACCCGCGAACTTTGTGTTCAAATCGCCCGTGAAATTTCGGATTACGCAAAATATTTGCCCGATATTTCAATTGTTCCTATTTATGGTGGCGCCGACATCGGTGCACAGGTAACAGCTCTGCGTAAGGGGGTGCATATCATCGCCGCTACACCAGGCCGTTTGCACGACATGATCCGCAAAAACAAAGTCGATCTTTCGCAGGTGTCAATCCTCGTACTCGACGAAGCAGATGAAATGCTAAACATGGGCTTCCAGGAAGATGTTGATGCAATTCTTGAAAAAACGCCTAAGACAAAGAATACGCTTCTTTTTTCGGCCACAATGCCAAAGGAGATTGCTGCAATTGCAAAAAATTACATGACCAACCCTATCGAAATCGCGGTAGGAAAAAAAGGTAGTGGTGCCGAGAATGTTGAGCACATCTACCACATGGTTCATGCAAAAGACAGATATTCAGCGCTTAAACGTGTCATGGACTTTGTTCCTGATATCTACGGAATCGTTTTTTGCCGTACGCGTATGGAAACTAATGAGATTGCTTCTCAGCTGATTCAGGATGGGTATAGCGCAGAGGCACTTCACGGCGATCTGAGTCAGGCGCAACGTGACTATGTAATGGAAAAATTCCGCACGAAAGGAGTCCAGATGCTTATCGCAACTGACGTAGCTGCACGCGGAATCGATGTCAACGACCTCACGCATATTATCAATTATAATCTGCCTGACGATATCGAGAATTACACCCACCGAAGCGGCCGTACCGGTCGTGCGGGAAAATCGGGAATCTCGATCTCAATCATTCACATGAAAGAACAGGGAAGAATCCGAATGATTGAAAAAGGAATTGGTAAGAAATTCCTCCGCCAGCCTGTTCCTACGGGGAAGGTGATTTGCGAAAAACAACTCATGTATCTGATTGATAAGCTGGAAACAGTAACGATTAATGAAGAACAGATCGAACCATTTCTCCCATCGGTATATACAAAGCTGGAAGCCCTTTCTAAGGAGGATCTCATCAAACATTTTGTATCTCTCGAGTTTAATCGTTTTATAGAATACTACGGCAATACTCCTGATCTGAATGCGCCTGATACGCACGACATTAGAGGAAGAGAAGGTCGTGACGGACGTGATGGCCGCGAAAGTCGTGACGGACGCAGAAATTCATCCGAAGGATTGACACAATTCCGACTAAATGTTGGTTTGTCACAAGGATTAATTCCAAAAGATATTATTACTTTCGTAATTGATGCAACGGGAAGCCGGAATGTCGAAATCGGTAAGATCGAACTGTTCAAGTCACATGCTTTGGTTGAAATTGATTCACAGGCAGCAAATGCCTTCTTGAAAAACAGTCGCGGAATGAACTTCCGGGGATCATTCTTCGATGCAGAAGTGAACAATCCCGGACGCGATGGAGGCGATCGTGGATATGACAGAAGTGGCGATAGAGGTGACAGAGGCGGCAGATTTGACCGTGGCTTCCGGAAACCAGAAGGGGGTGGCGAATTTAAACGCCGCGACCGAAAGAAAAGGTTTTAATAAACTCAAGATATTTAAAAAGCCGGAAAGCATATTGCCTTCCGGCTTTTTTGACTAAACGTTGGTGAGACGTAAAAGCAGATAACAAAATGACAATTTCTTCTCATATAGTAAACGATACAAATCTAAACTATCCCAGTAAAAAGAGGATCAGGATCGCTGTTTCGCTTTTCTATTTTAGCATGGGATTCTGTTTTGCCTCATGGGCAAGCAGGATACCCGATATAAAAACCTCACTTAGTCTTAGTGATGCGGCATTCGGCACAATCTTATTCGCTTTGCCTGTCGGTCAGTTTTTGACGATGCCTTTCTCCGGCAAACTCGTAACCCATTTTGGAAGTAGCAAGGTAATCTTGTTCGTTATGCCAGCTTATGCGCTATGTCTGACGAATCTGGGACTGGCAACTCATGGCTGGCAACTCGGAATCGCCCTCTTTCTGTTTGGCGTATTCGCAAATATGTGCAATATTGCGGTTAATACTCAGGGGATTGCCGTCGAGAAACTCTATGATCGCCCTATTATGTCAGCATTCCATGGAGGATGGAGCGTCGCTGGATTTACCGGTGCCATCGTCGGACTTGCCATGATCAACCTTAAAGTCCTTCCTTATTATCACTTCTGGATCGTCATTGCAATAGTTTCCGTGATTATCTTACTGAATTACCCAATGCTTGTACAAGGGAAATCTGCCCCTGCAATGGCATCATCGAAGAAACGGTTCTTTTCGAAACCCGACAGCACGCTGCTGCAATTGGGAGTGATCGGTTTCTGCAGCATGGCCAGCGAAGGAGCGATGTTCGACTGGAGCGGCATATACTTTAAAGATATCGTAAAAGCCCCTTCTTCACTTGTAATACTGGGTTATACTTCGTTTATGATTATGATGGCTTCCGGAAGATTTGTAGCCGACCGGCTAGTTGCACAATTTGGAAGAAAACTTATACTTCAAGTCAGCGGTGTCTTAATCTCATCGGGACTTTTTCTCTCAGTTTTACTCCCCTATCTCATCACTTCAACAATCGCGTTTATGATGGTCGGACTGGGTGTTTCAAGCATTGTCCCATCGGTATACAGCGCAGCCGGAAAACATGCCACAATAGCCCCCGGAATCGCATTGGCGACAGTTTCAAGTGTCAGTTTCCTCGGTTTTCTCATGGGACCACCGTTAATTGGTTATATTTCCGCTGCCGCCGGATTACGATACTCATTTGCCGTGATCGGCATCTTCGGCATCTGCATTACGCTCCTTGTTTCAAAGATTAAGGCAATGCATTAAATGGCAGGTCTGCCCTCTGCAATAAAATTGACAAGTTCCTCACTTTCATTAAATATGATAACCTAACATTACACTATTTTATTGACATTAAAGTATTTACATTATAAATTAACACTTTCTGTGTGAACAATTTCCTGACTTATACCTTATCTTTGTATTAATCCTTTCCCTCTCTAATGAATTTCTGGTTGCAATTCAGCTAAAAACCCATTCTTCAAATTTTGCGACGATAAAAATAATGCATCATGGAAATTGACAATATCAACAGGAACTCCGCTCCTTCATGGATGGAGATTGTTTCAAAATACAACTTTTCAAATCCGGTTAAGAGTTGGTGGCAGGTAATTAATTCGGTAATCCCCTATTTATTCCTTTGGATGGCAATGATTTGGAGTCTGAGTATCTCCTACTGGCTTACGTTGCTTCTATCGGTCATTGCAGCAGGATTTCTTATCCGGATTTTTATCATCTTCCACGACTGCGGACACGGATCTTTCTTTAAATCAAAACGACTCAACCTTATTGTTGGTATTATAACCGGTTTAATGACATTTACCCCCTATCATAAGTGGCATCACGACCACAAAGAGCATCATGCCACAGTCGGCAATCTCGACAAACGGGGAACCGGGGACGTAAAAACACTCACCGTGGAAGAATTTCTAAAACTATCAAAGTGGCAACGGTTTATGTACCATTTTTACAGGCATCCGATCTTTCTGTTTGGTATTGCGCCATTTCTGGTTTTTGTTTTTCAAAACCGGCTACCTAAAACGTATATGAACAAGAAAGAACATTTGTATCTTCACCTTACAAATCTGGCATTAATAGTTGCAATTGCGCTGTGCATGTGGGCCATTGGATGGAAAGCATATCTGCTAATTCAGATACCAATTCTTTATATTGCTTCCGTGCATGGAGTCTGGCTTTTTTATGTCCAGCATCAGTATGAGCAGGTGGTTTGGACACGTGGTAATGAATGGAATTATAAAAATATCGCATTGCAGGGAAGTTCCTTTCTCAAACTTCCATTAATTCTGCAATGGTTTACCGGCAATATCGGATTTCATCATATCCACCACTTGAGTCCAAGAATACCCAATTACAAACTGCCACAATGTTACAAAGAAAACGCGATCTTTCAGGATATTCAGCCCATCACCTTTTTTACAAGTCTTCGATCTCTGAAACTTCGGTTATGGGATGAAAGCAGGAAAAAAATTGTTGGATTCAAAGCGCTGAATTATAAACCAAATTGAAACCAATCCTTTCGGATTCATTTCGTATGGCATTTCAATCAATACAGATTTAGAAAACTAACAAGCCAACGAAACAGTAAATGACCGTTTCGCTGGCTTGTTTTATATTGATGCGAACCCGAGAATATTGATTCTCCGATAAAACAAAAGGCAATTTAACTGTTGGCCTCTTTTAGGATCACATCGTGGGCTCCGCCTTCAATAATACTCGTTGAAGAAACCAGGGTGATTTTTGCCTTTTCCTGCAATTCTGTAATCGAAATTGCGCCACAACTACACATCGTTGATTTAATCTTACCAAGCGTCACATCCAGGTTGTCTTTAAGTTTTCCGGCATACGGGACATAACTATCGACTCCCTCTTCGAATTTAAGCGATTCATTGCCACCCATATCGTAGCGTTGCCAGTTACGTGCACGATTCGATCCCTCGCCCCAATACTCCTTTACATAACTGTTGCCAATCTTGAGCTTCTTTGTCGGACTCTCATCGAAGCGGGCAAAATAACGCCCCATCATCAGGAATTCGACTCCCATCGCAAGTGCCAATACCATATGGTAATCGTGAACAATTCCCCCATCGCTGCAAAGCGGGATATAAATACCTGTCGATTCGAAATACGCTTTGCGTGCCTGAGCCACTTCTATTATTGCAGTTGCCTGACCGCGACCGATGCCCTTTTGCTCTCTTGTGATACAGATTGAACCACCGCCAATACCAACCTTGATAAAATCGGCTCCCGCTTTCACAAGGTAAAGAAACCCTTCAGCATCGACAACATTTCCGGCTCCCACCTTAGTCTGCTCTCCGAAATTTTCCTTAATATAACGGATAGTTTCTGCCTGCCACTCCGAAAATCCATCCGAAGAGTCAATACAGAGAACATCTGCACCTGCATTTAAAAGGGCAGGAACACGTTCTTTATAATCGCGTGAATTTATTCCAGCGCCAACGCGAAGCTTCTTATTATTATCTGACAATTCATTTAAATTGTCCTGATGGTCATCGTAATCTTTGCGGAAGACAAAATACTGCAAATGCTGTTTATCGTCGATAATAGGAAGGCAATTCAGCTTATGTTCCCATACAATATCATTAGCTGTATTTAACGAGATTCCAAGCTTCCCGACAATTAGTTTTGAGAATGGGGTCATAAATTCCTCGACACGCTTATCCAGACTATCTTTCGAAACCCTGTAATCGCGACTCGTCACCAGACCAAGTAGTTTCCCGTTTGCAAGTCCGTTTTCAGTAATGCCAATCGTCGAATGCCCCGTCCTTTTCAGCATCCCAAGCACATCGGCTAAACTATGATTAGGAGTAAGATTTGAATCACTTACAACAAAGCCAGCCTTGAATTTCTTAACCCTTTGAACCATATCGACCTGGCTTTCGATAGACTGTGATCCGAAGATAAAAGACAATCCACCATTACGGGCAAGGGCAATTGCAAGATTATGGTCCGAAACTGATTGCATAATCGCAGAGACCATTGGGATATTCAACTCAATATCCGATTTTTCACCTTTTGCAAATTTAACAAGGGGTACTTTCAACGAGACATTCGCGGGAAAACACGCTTTTGTGGTCAGACCCGGAATAAGGAGGTACTCGTTAAATGTTCTGGATACATCATTAAAGAATTGTGCCATAACATTATAATTCAAAGTGAATACACATTTCAGCAGGAAAACCTGCATTACGAAAATTTTGCGAAAGTAACGAACTTGGGAAACTTATTCAAGGAGAAGTGCAATTAATATTCAGTTTTCGTGAATTCTTAATAAGAGGTTGGCTTTGGTCTGAACTTTCCTACTTTTCCTTCCTGTTTTTGAATTTTAAATTGAAAGTCGTTCGGGAGTATTTAAACACGGATGCCGGTTTCATGGAGGTCAGGAAAAAATACGGATTAAGAATTGCTCTCTTATTTTCATACCTATTCATTATTGAACAATAACGGCATAAAATCCGTCTGAACTTCCTCCGGGTCAACTCCGGGTCAACTCCTGACTTGAATTAATTTTGAAAATTAACAATATATAACGAGAAGAGGATGCATTTTTAAATACGATTAAGCCATTTGCAAATACGACATTATTTCATTTCTGGCACTTAATTACGATCAATTGACAATCTGAAATTTCCAGGTTGCAACACATCAAGCCTGGTACGGCTTTGTTTTTG
>JAATGF010000083.1 GCA_015654795.1 Bacteroidales bacterium | reverse complement strand
CCTTCTCTCACATTGATTTAATAGTTCTTATCCCGATCCGCACTACCTTTATCGTATCGATAAAGGCGCCCCACTTCCGTCATATTTGGTTCATACCAACTTCATACCTTCGTCATATCAGAATCGGGCTCCTTTTTCCGGTGACAATTTAATGGGTATTTAGTGTTTAATAACCTGTATTCCCCGACCTCCATGAAACCGGCATCCGTGTTCAAATCCATTTTATCATTTTATTATGCATTCTTAAATATCTCTCCCGGAATTCTGTCTTGATCCCTTACTATGAATTTTGTCGTACACCCTTACGGTCATAATACCAATATGGAACAAACCATATCGATTTCGATGCGAAGTGACTAAACGGTGCCATAATGTATTAATATTTAATACTTTATTCTTTAGTATTTTCTTCAATATGTCAACTTATGGAATATCTATTTCAGCATGGAATCCTGTCAAAATTAGTTGTCACACCCATTAAGCCAATCTCGCTAAATTAGAGAACTGTTTTTAATCAAAATCGGTACAAATCTCTGATACGCACAATTCACTATTTTGTTCTACTTTTACTAAATCGTTTATCGATTGGTAAAATGCTTAAGAATCTCGTTATTTCAGTATTTTTCTTCTTATTCTCACTTCCGTTAATTGCAGAATTCAGAACAAATGTGCACTCAATTTCCCGCCGCGAGGGCCTTTCAAATGGTGCAGTGAATTCAATAGCAAAGGATTCCGAAGGTTACATCTGGTTTGGAACCTGGAATGGGCTTAATAAATACAACGGCAGCAATATTGTTACTTACCTTCCGGGTAATAATTTAAATTCCATTCATAACCATGTAATCCGTGAATTGTATCCTACTGCTTCCGGACCTATATGGATGCTGACAAACAAAGGATTAGGATTATATGATAATATTCACGATCGGTTTACTTCTTATTTTACGCAGGAATCGGAACAGATGAATTATGAGAGTGATATTGCTATTACGCATTCCGACAGCTATGGCACACTGGCCTCGGTATTTGGGCGTGGCGTCTTCAGATTCGACAGTATTACAAAGCAATTCAGTAAAATCACCTTTGATATAATCTCCCAACCAGCTTCTCAGAACATTAAACGAATCCATCTGGTTAATAATATTGCATACTGCATTACCGGAAATGGCCATTTAATGAAAATATCAGGTAACCGGCTTGAAGATATTCTAAAACTGCCTTTAACCGGAACTTTATCATCATCAATTTCGGTTCTGACAGACCAATGCTCGCTGATACTAATAATACAACGAACCGGAGCAGCTCTCATGATCGATCTTACGGCAAAAAAAGTTCTGCCTCTCAATATTCCGGATGATGTTATTACTTCATTCTCCCTTTCAAAAGTAAAAGAAAGACTCTGGGTCGGTACCGAAAAAGGCAATATTTACAGCTTTAATCTGCTGACCCGTAATTTTGAAGTACACAAAATACTTTCAGATCCTTTCCTGCGCAACCCCATTGCATCCAGAATATTAAGCATTTATGAAACCGATTCGGACGTATTATGGATTGGAACCGACGGGAACGGCGTATACACACTGAAGCTCACGGAATTTCCAAGTAAAAGTTTGTCTTCAAACCAATTAACTTACCCCATTGTAAGAAGCATTCTTGTGACCCAAAAAAGAGATGTTCTGATCGGGACCAAAGGTGGGGGAATAGATGTATTTGATGCCAGCGGAAAACACGTCAGAAACATTTCAGTTAAAAACGATTTGAGTAACAACTCCGTGCTTTCGTTCCACGAGCGTGATGATGAATCAATTTGGGTGGGTACCGATGGCAAAGGTATTGACATTATTTCGCCGGATTATCGGACAATTCGAAATTTCCCGCGTGATTTTAAAGTACCCAGTCCGGTAGACTTTGGTTCAGTGTACCGAATACTCGAAGATAGTGACCAGCGGATTTATCTTGGAACCAGCGGTTCAGGAGTCATCATGATTGAATTAGATAAATCCGGTGGTGCATTTCCTGTCAGCTGCGAACAACTGGTACTCGATAAAAGTATTGCCATTCAGGGGCAGCAAAAGCAGATTGTCTATGCCCTGACTCAGGAAAAACCAGGAATCATATGGATAGGAACCAGGGGATTAGGAGTATATCGCTATAATACGATTACTAAAAGAGTCATTGACCAATATTCAACGGTGCTACATCCCGATCTTATCAAAAATGATGATATTCTTTCAATTTTCACCTACCTTAACGGACCTATTTGGGTGGGTAGCAGCAATGGCATTTTCAATCTATTCCCAATCTCTTCCGATTCTGTGAAAGCGGCAGATCAAAATCTTCAGCCCGACCTGTCGAATACCAGCATTCATGCGCTACAGCGCGACAATCTGGGAAGTTTGTGGGTGACAACCAATCAGGGGATCTCATTGATAGACAATAGCAGAATGAACGTCAGGAATTTCAATGTGAACGATGGACTGATTAATGATGAATATAGTGATGGTGCTTCATTTTTCGATGCGAAGACAGGCAAGCTTTACGCAGGCGGAACCAAGGGCGTGGATATTATACAAACTGATAAAATTAAATTCTCTTCCTATTTTCCGCCTATCGCAATTAATCAACTATTAATCAGGAATATTCCGGTAGAAATAGGAACTAAAAGCGTATTAACCAGTCGCATCAACCACCAGAAAAACCTAACACTGAAATACAATCAGAATTCACTCACATTTTATGTTTCTCCTTTAGCCTACTGGGGTCAGGAACGTTACAGAATTTCGTATCGGCTGATTAACTTTAATGATGAGTGGGTTATCAATCCGCAGAACCAACCCATTAATTTTTCAAATCTGCAACCGGGAAGATACACGCTTCAGTTACGCGTGAGTGATGAGAATAGTAACTGGTCAAAGAATATCCGCGAAATAGAAATCTTAATTAATCCACCATTCTGGTTAACCACATGGGCTATTGCCTGTTATATCTTTCTTATCATTGCGGTTGAGTTATTAATATTAGCAGCGTACCGAAGACGTGCGGACCGGAAAAAAGAAATCCTGCTACAGAAATTCCGGAAGGAAAAGGAAGAGGAATTACAAAGTTATAAAATAGAGTTCTTTACTAATGTAGCTCATGAGTTTCGAACACCGCTAACTCTTATTTCTTCGCACATTCACGCATTGCTTGAAGAAGCCCAAAATACAGCTGAAAACCCTCGTCTTTTGAAAGTCTACAATAACAGCATTAAGCTACAGAAACTGGTGCTCGAAATTATGCAGTTCCGAAAGCTGGAAAAGGGAAAAGAACCTTTAAACATCCAGTTAACCAAGCCCGCTGAATTGATTCGTGAAGTTGTATCTGATCTCGAAATGCTTGCAGACCAGCGAAATATCCGATGCGAGGTCATTACTTCCAATCCAAACTTTGTCTTTAGGACAGATGCCGATAAATTTCAACGTATAATTACGAATTTGATATCGAATGCCATAAAATACAATAATCCCGGAGGATTTGTTAAAGCAACCATTAAATCAGACGAATCTGCCCTTATTGTTGAAATTGAAGATAATGGGGTCGGAATAAAACCCGAGTATTTTCAGAAGGTTTTTGAGCCTTTTGGCCTATCTTCGGCGACCAGGAAGGGAAGTTTCCCGGGATACCGCTCAACAGGTTTAGGGCTTGCCGTTACCAAGGGCATAGTCGAACTTCTCAAAGGAACCATTACGCTGGCAAGCAATCCCGGCGAAGGGACTAAGTTTATCTGCGTTTTTCCCGATGTGCATGAGGTAAATTCAGAAGCATTACTCAATGAGCCACCGGTTGAATTGAGTGAATTGAGTTTCATTGACGAAGCCACATCGGATCAGTTAGTTGAAACATCGAATGTATCATCCGGAAAACCATTGATCCTGCTCGTCGATGATGAGCCTGAAATCCTGAATCTGCTGCGTGATTTCCTGCATACGGATTATAACATCATTTTTGCGACAAACGGTATTGAGGCATATGACAAAGTTTTATCCGATAAACCTGATCTGATTGTTACGGATGTAATGATGCCAGAGATGGATGGTATTGAACTCTGCGGAAAACTGCGCGAAAATTTCGATACAAGTCATTTGCCAATGATATTGCTTACAGCCAAGGCCGAAATAGAAGACAGAATCGCGGGACTGCAAGCTGGTGCCGATTCCTATATTCCCAAACCTTTTCACCCCGAACACCTGAAAGTTCGTATCGAAAAACTTCTCAAATTAAGATTAAGCATTAAAAGCCACTTCGGCAAACAGGATAGTAATCCCACTTTCGTGGCGAAGATTCCTGACCCGTTTTTTCAGAAGTTAATCAGTTACATCGACGAAAACATCGATGATGAGACACTCTCGTCGGAAACACTTTGTGAAAAACTCGCCATAAGTAAGTCGTCGCTTTACAATAAAACAAGATCAGTACTCGGAACTACGCCACACAGCATGATCAACCAGCGCCGTTTAAGCAAAGCGGCTACCCTTCTTAGATCAACCACATTAACGGTGAGCGAAATCATCGATCAAACCGGCATTACCAGCAGAACTCATTTCTACGACCTGTTTAACAAGGCTTTTGGTTGTTCGCCTTCTGACTACAGGAACAAAATGGCAGAAAAGTAAATTACCTGTATAATTTACAGCATAAGCAATTGCCAAAGTAAATGCCGTATTTTATCACATCACACCTAATTGAAACACACCATCATTTTAGGCATAATCACGAAGAATTTAGCACTATGACGTATAGTGTGGAATCTGAGTGGACGTCTTAATTTAATCAACAATGTGTCCTGGTTCCGAATATGCGGAATTGTGGTTAATCAATACCAACAAGGGTTGTGTGAACGACAAAATTCAGAGTAACGGATCATGACGAAATTCCGGGGGAGATATTTAAGAATGCATAATAAAATGGATTTGAACACAGATGCCGGTTTCATGGAGGCTTAAGAAATACAGTTTATGGAACACTAAATACCCATGAAATTATCACCGGAGGAAGGAACCCGATTTCGGTACGGAGTTGGTCAGGAGTTGGTCAGGACCAGATACGAAGGAAGTGGGGCGCCTTTATCGATAGATAAAGGTAAGGAGAAAACGTATAGTCCGGATTAACTTTT
>JAATGF010000055.1 GCA_015654795.1 Bacteroidales bacterium | reverse complement strand
CCTTCTCTCACATTGATTTAATAGTTCTTATCCCGATCCGCACTACCTTTATCGTATCGATAAAGGCGCCCCACTTCCGTCATATTTGGTTCATACCAACTTCATACCTTTGTCATATCAGAATCGGGCTCCTTTTTCCGGTGATCGTTTTATGGGGAAGTTATAAATTGATACAAACAACCTCCTTTTTGGTGCTTTGGGGAAGAGGTTTTAATTTATTATTAAAAGTCAATTGCCAGTTTTTCGGTTGACGCTTTCACGGCCTCTCGCGGTCTTTGGTGGCCTCTCAGTTTTAATTGATCTGAATGATCCCAATCCTCACGACCTTTGTCCCATCGATAAAGGCGCCCCACTCCCTTCGTACCTGGTCCTGACCAACTCCTGACCAACTCCGTACCGAAATCGGGTTCCTTCCTCCGGTGACAATTTCATGGGTATTTAGTGTTTCATAAGCTGTATTTCCTGACCTCCATGAAACCGGCATCCGCGTTCAAATCCATTTTATTATACATTCTTGCGTCTGTTAAGCGGATACCCGATCTCCCAGTGAAGTCCAAAAGGATCTGCCAAACGGCCCAACTTCCAACCGTGTTCCTCGCCAACAGGAAAGACTTGTGATGCTCCGGCGTTCAATGCCCGAATGAAAAGAGATTCCGGATCGGTAGCCGTTAGAATCATTCGGACAGTACCTCCTCCAATGGACTCAGAACTTGTTCCTTCATTATCAGCCGAACCACCACTCACCCAAAATTCTGCATTATCAACAGAAAGTTTTACCACGAGACCACCATCAGGGTCTTCCATACGATAAACCTCAACGGCTCCAAATGCCTCCTTATAAAAGGCAATAGCTCTTGCACCATTCCTTACCGATAACCAGGGCGCAATGGAGCAGGGAATCTTTGAAACCTTACTAATATCTTTATTCGGGGGATTGGACATGATAATCAGAATCTAGCTGTTCAAATATACAAGAAACAACAGAAATCATCAATTTGTTGCCAACATTCAGTTATCCGAATTCTATTTCACTAAATATCTGAAATCAACTCTTTCCAAATAAAACATTCCGGACTGAAATCCTCTTTTGCCAATTGTGGTTCACTTCGAAACAAACCAAACACCGAAGAACCGCTACCCGACATTGAAGCATATATAGCACCAGATCTTATTAATTTAGATTTAATTTCCGCGATTTCAGGAAAGAGTGGAAAAACAGAAGATTCGAAATCATTTACAATACACTTCTGCCAATTGTCGGAAGTTTGCCGAACTGATTCAATCAATGAGAATTGAGGAGCTGCCGGCGTTATTCCTGCGTAAGCTTCTTTGGTTCCAATACCAAACGGGGGTTTGACAAGTACGATATAATAACCGTTTAAAGAGAAATTAATGTTTTGAAGTTCCTCCCCTATTCCACTCGCAAAGGCGGGTTTATTTTCTAAAAAAAAAGAACAGTCGGCACCAAGTTTTAGAGCATAGCCCTTCAATTGTTGAATGGATAACCTTAATTCGAAAAAGTCGTTCAGACCTTTTAATAAAAACGCTGCATCAGATGATCCGCCACCCAATCCCGCACCGAAGGGAATTACTTTGTGCAAATGAATATCAAGTCCGGGAAGCAAATGATCGGCAGCAACTAAGCGATAAGCTTTTATAACAATATTTTCCTCCGGGTCAATATTCAGCGACAGACCCGAACCTGAAAAGACGATTTTATCTTTCTTGTTTTCAATGAATTCCAAGCCATCCTTTAACCCGATCGGATAAAAGATCGTTTCGATTTCATGATAACCATCGCCCCTCTTTCGCAGGATATTCAGACCGAAGTTAATTTTTGCATTTGGAAAAAGGACCATCAGACTAAATTATAAGGGTTATTCTTTACATCGAAAAAAGAAGGGGTGATTGGGTGATGGAGAGAAGGAAAGAAAAAAATTCATCTCATCTTCTCCCTATCGCCCTTTCGCCTCTTCTTTTTCATTTCTACTTATAACTCTCCAGTGGTTCGCAAGTGCAGAACAGATTGCGATCGCCCCACGCATTATCCACACGTCCCACCGGAACCCAGAACTTATTCTCACGAAGCCATTCAAGCGGATAAGCTGCTTTTTCGCGCGAATAAGCGTGTGTCCATTCGTTAGCAGTAAGCATTTCTGCCGTATGCGGCGCATTCATTAATACATTGTCCGTTGCATCAGCAACACCTGTTTCAACTTCTTTAATTTCATCGAAAATGGCATTCATCGTATCTACAAAACGATCGAGTTCTTCTTTCGATTCGCTCTCGGTTGGTTCAACCATCAATGTACCGTGAACTGGAAACGAAAGTGTAGGCGCATGAAATCCATAATCCATCAATCGTTTCGAGATATCGGTTTCCGAAATACCCGCAACAGTTTTCAGATGGCGACATTCAAGAATCATCTCATGTCCGACACGACCATTTTCACCTGTATATAAAATGCCATAATTATCTTTCAATCGGGCAGCAATATAGTTGGCATTCAGAATAGCAATCTTAGTTGCTTCGGTAAGTCCATCCGCACCTAACATTTTAATATAACCATAGGTAATTGTCAGTACAGAAGCACTTCCCCATGGCGCACCCGCCACCGCGTGAATGCCAACATGGCCGTTATTCATTACAGGATGTGCGGGAAGAAATTCGACAAGATGTTTAGCCACACAGATAGGTCCCACTCCGGGACCGCCACCTCCGTGAGGAATCGCAAATGTTTTATGAAGATTCAGGTGACAAACATCAGCACCGATGCGACTTGGATTCGTCAAACCAACCTGGGCATTCATATTGGCACCATCCATATAAACCTGTCCGCCATTCTGGTGAATAATGTCACACATTTCGGTAATCGATGATTCAAAAACGCCGTGTGTGGAAGGATAAGTCACCATAAAACACGAAAGGTCATTTTTAAATTCTTCAGCTTTTACTCTAAGTGCCTCAACATCTATATTTCCACGTTCATCGCAAGGAACCACTACCACCCTATTCCCGGCCATTGCGGCACTCGCAGGATTTGTGCCGTGCGCTGAGGATGGAATCAAAACCACATTCCGGTGGCCTTCGCCCCTGCTTTTATGATATTCTCTGATTACCATCAGACCGGCATATTCGCCCGCAGCACCTGAATTAGGTTGTAATGAAATATCGGCAAAACCTGTGATCTCTGCCAAATCGCGGCGTAACTCCTCCATCAGTTCATGATAACCCATAGCCTGATTCTTAGGAACATAAGGATGTATTCCATTAAATTCAATCCAGCTAAGCGGTAACATTTCCGTGGCAGCATTCAGTTTCATTGTACACGATCCCAATGAAATCATCGAATGAACCAACGAAATATCTTTCTTTTCGAGACGTTTAATGTATCGCGCCATCTCTGTTTCGGAACGATACTGACTAAATACATTTTGTTTCAGATATTTAGACTTACGCAGATAAGCGGCATTAATCGTGCTATTTTCTGCAATAGACTCAATAACCGGTACAGGTTTGTTGGCCGCTTTCGCGAAAACTTCAACAATCCAGTTTATATCTTCAATATTGGTTGTTTCGTCGATACTTAAGCCAACCTGTCCATTCGGGAAATAGCGGAAATTCATTTCAAGATCGAGCGACAACCATTCAATATCTTCTTTCTTCACATGACGTGGAAGATCAATCCTGATCGTATCGAAGAAGTTCTGATTGACCTGTTTATATCCAAGTTTAGTAATCTCCGCAGATAATAACTCAGCAATGTTGTGAACCCTTTCGGCAATTGCTTTAATTCCTTCAGGACCATGATAAATGGCATACATACCGGCCATTGTTGCCAATAATGCCTGAGCAGTACATATATTCGAAGTTGCCTTTTCGCGTTTAATATGTTGTTCACGTGTTTGAAGAGCCAGACGAAGGGCATTTTTACCATTCACATCTTTTGAGACTCCAATAATTCGACCGGGAATATCACGTTTGAATTCGTCACGTGTAGCAAAGAATGCAGCAATCGGACCTCCGTATCCCATTGAAACACCGAACCGTTGCGATGAGCCAAATACAATATCCGCACCCCATTCTCCGGGAGGTGTTAGCAACGAGAGTGCCAATAAATCCGTAGCCACCGCAACTTTGCATCCTTTCTCATGAACTGCTTTAGTAAAACCTGAATAATCCTCAATTTCACCATTTGAATTGGGATATTGAAGAATTGCACCAAACCAATTTTCCCCGCCGACGGTATTCTTAAAATTACCAACTTTCAATTCAATACCAAGTGGTTCAGCTCTTGTAATCAAGACATCAAGGGTTTGAGGCCAGATGAGTTCATCCACAAAGCAAACATTTGCATCAGCTTTTTCCTGTGCCCTCGAACGAAGACTATACATCATGTGCATTGCTTCAGCAGCAGCTGTGGCCTCATCCAACAACGAAGAATTAGCCAATGGCATAGCGGTCATTTCGCAAACCATTGTCTGAAAATTCAATAAAGCCTCTAACCTGCCTTGCGAAATCTCTGCCTGATAAGGAGTATAGGAAGTATACCATACGGGATTCTCCAAAATATTGCGAAGAATAACGGCAGGCGTAATTGTGTCGTACCAACCCATTCCAATATAAGTATTGAAAACTTTATTCTTCTGGGCTATTTTCAGAATTTTCCTAAAGTATTCTCTCTCGGTCAATCCGTTCGAAAGATTCAATGGTTTTTCCAAACGGATGTTTGCCGGAACCGTTTGATCAATCAGCTCATCCAGCGATTGTACACCAATCACTTTAAGCATTTCTGCAATATCATCTTCACGTGGCCCAATATGCCGGCTCACAAATTTATCGATTGCCATTTTATTTAAATTTTATCAATTATATCTTTTTTTCAAGTGCCTTGAGTGCCTAAAGTTTGGAATGCCTAAAGTTAAGCTCTTTGCATCATTCTTTTAACTCCAAGTACTCCAAACTTTTCCAAGTGCCTTGAGTGCCTAAAGTTTGAAGTGCCTAAAGTTAAGCTCTTTTCATCATTCTTTTAACTCCAAATACTCCAAACTCCAAGTACTCCAAACTTTTTCCACTTTCCTTCTAATTCAAAAACGGATTACTGCGTTTCTCCGCACCAATAGTCGTTTCGGGTCCATGACCACAATATACTTTTACATCGGGATCGAGCACCATTAGTTTTTCCTTAATTCCTGTAATCAATTGTTCGTGATTTCCCCCCGGAAGGTCAGTGCGGCCAACTGATCCACAAAAAAGAATATCTCCTCCGATAAGCAGCTTATCTTTTTCAGAATAAAATGCCACGCCTCCGGGAGAATGTCCCGGAACAAAAATAACTTTCAACGTTGAATTGCCAAATGAAAGTATATCACCATCTTCGAAAAAACTACCTGGCAAGGGGGGTTCCGGCATCGGTATCCCAAACCTCGCTGACAGATTAGCTGCCTGCTCTACAAGATGGTTATCCTCTTTATGAATCTCACCTTTGATTCCCCAGGTTTTCTCAGCAAAAGCGTTCCCCATCAAATGGTCGAAATGCCCGTGAGTATTGAGTAATCTAACGGGTTTAAGATGATTGGTTTCGATAAATAACTTCAGTTGTTGTTCTTCCCCGGGATAAAAGCAGGCAGGATCAATAATCACGCATTCGAGCGTATCATCCCACAACACGATAGCATTTACCTCGACAGGATTAAACCTGAACTTTTTGATGTTCATATATTTTCTGATTATCATTTTCTAAATAACTACAAAAGAACTATCTGCCTTTCAATTTGACCGGAACAAACTCCCGACCAATTGACATCCAAAGGCACCGCGAAGGTAAAAAATGTATCAGAAAGATCAAATTTTAATTCCTTGCGTATTGAAGGTTTGATCAGGCATAAGTAAGGTGAATAAAATAATGTCGTATTTACGAAAGCGGGAAAGGGAGATGGTGTGAGGAGAGAGACGGAGAGATTGGGAGAAATGGTGACAATTGTCATTAAGGTCATTGAAAAGGTCATTAGCTTCGCCGTCATTGAAAAAAGTTATTGGTCATTGGGAAGGGAAAGTCATTGAAGGGGGCATTAAAAAAGTCAATGATCATTAAAAATCTTCGTTTGAGGATCCAACGCTGATATAGGAACTGATACCAGACTCGATATGGACCAAACAAGAATCAAATAAGAACCAAACATAGAGCAAACATAGAGCAGACATAGAGCAGGTAGGTACCAAATACGAGGAAAATATGGGGAAACCCATCCGGGCTGTTTGTTCCAATTCTGATAGATATATATTAAAAGTGCATTGTGCTTTGAGAGTCCAAATACAACATTATTTCATCTCTGGTACTTAATACTTAACTCATACAGCCTGCTTATAAAAGTATTTTTGTATTAGCGACAATAATTCATCTTTTAAAATAGGTTTTGTGATATAGTCATTACATCCAGCCTCCAATGCATTTTCCCTGTCGCCTAAAAGGCTATAAGCTGTTTGTGCAATGATGATTACATCCTTGTTAAACTGGCGGATCTGGTGCGCGGCTTCATATCCGTTCATTACAGGCATTTTGATATCCATCAAAACCAAGTCAATGCCAGGATTGCTTTTGAATTTATTTATAGTATCAACACCGTCTGTCGCATGTAAAACTTCACTGCAGTAATTTTTGATCACTCCGTTAATGAGAAAAAACGATATTTCATCATCTTCCGCAATTAAAACTTTCAGGTTATTAATTTTATACTGTAACGCTTCGGCAGAAGCAACATTGAGTTCGATATTATCAGATTGATTTTCAGAATTATAAGGAATTGTAAAATAAAATATTGTTCCTTTCCCCGGTTCACTCTCAACCCAGATTTTTCCGCCAAGCATCTCCACATAAGCTTTCGAAATCGATAAACCCAGACCCGCACCTTGAAGCGCCATCTTGTCTGAAATATCAGCCTGAATAAAACGTTCGAAAATAGCCTTCTGCCTGTTTTGGGGAATCCCTATACCTGTATCTTTAACAAAAAATTCAAGATTAGAAAGCTCACCCTCTCTTTTAAGCTTATAGCCAAATTCTATTGATCCTTTATCGGTATATTTAAGCGCATTCTTCACAAGATTAGTCAGAATAGCATATATTTTCTCCCGGTCTGTTTTAATAATAGCTTCTTTAGCCGATAACCCATTTTTAAAGGAATATCGCAGCCCTTTTCTTTCGAATTCTGGTTGAAAAAAAGTATAAATGTATTCGATCTGTTCGTTTATATCCGATTCAGTAATATTAACTGTCATTTGCCCCGCTTCTATTTTCGAAATATCAATAATATCGTTGATAATATTAAGCAGCCGGGCGCCGCTTTTTCCGATAATGCCAATATATTCCTGCTGCTCTCCGCCATTTAGCTTTGGCTCTTTGAGCAATTCGGTAAAGCCAAGTATCCCGTTCATGGGTGTACGGATTTCGTGACTCATATTTGCGAGGAAAGCTGATTTCAAACGGTCGCTTTCCTCTGCCTTTTCTTTGGCCAAATACAACATCTTCATATGTTTTCGAATCATAACAAACAAAAGAAATGATGTAATGGCAACATATAAAAGACCTTTAGATATCTGTAATTCAGTCAATAGTTGTCGGTTTTCAATAAAACGGTTAAAGAAGGTGTCGGAGAAATAGATCCAGACAAAGCCAATTATAAAATACAGAATAGTTATTTTATACTCAAACCTAATTTTTTTAGATGACGAGGTATTTACAGATGTCATTTATTCAAGTTTTAATATTAGTATCAATCCTGCCGGGGTATTCGCAATCAAATCCTCAACGTTCAGTAAAGTAATATTTTAACCTCTACGATCATTACATTGTCTTTACATTGACTATATTACGAATTTATCTAATTTAAGTTTCCCTGATAATTCCTATTCTGTCTTTTTTAGCTAAGGCATATTATTACTGCCGGAAATTTACTGTTTTTTTTATAATCCAAAAAACCACCTCTTTTCGATCTTCGGGATACCAACATATGCTTGTTCTCATTTTAAAGCCGTTTGTTATAAAACCAGAAGCCGTCGCAAATATATTATGTGACGGCTTCCTTGTTCCTATTCATCGGTAATTCGTTAAGATCAAACCACCTGTATTGAGATTACAGATTCGCTCCACCCGAAACTTCGATGCGCTGTGCATTGATCCATCTGGCATCGTTGGTACAAAGGAAAGCAACCACACCGCCAATATCGTCAGGGAGCCCAACACGACCCAAGGCAGTAATCGAGGCAATGAATTGATTCATTTGTGCATTATCACGGACGGTTCCACCGCCAAAATCGGTTTCAATGGCACCGGGAGCAACCACATTTACACGAATACCTCTCGAACCTAATTCTTTTGCCTGGTAACGCGTAAGAACTTCGATGCCGCCTTTCATAGATGCATACGCCGAAAAACCGGGAGTTGAAAAACGTGCCAGTCCTGATGATATATTTACAATACCTCCACCATCGTTCATTAACGAAAGAGCTTTTTGTGTCAGGAAGAAAGGACCTTTCAGGTGAATATCCATCAATGCATCGAACTGTTCTTCAGTAGTTTCAGCAAAAGATGAATGAATACCGATCCCGGCATTATTAATCAGGTAGTCGAAGCGCTCTGCCTTAAACGTATTCTTTAAAACAATGCTGACCTGATTGAAAAAGGCATCAAAGCTTTTCGAATCATTTGCATTCAGTTGCAAAGCTGCACCTTTTTGACCTGACTGTTCGATTTGTGCCACTACGGATGCAGCCTCATCTTTTTTACTATTATAAGTCAGAATTACATCTATCCCTTTTTGGGCAAGGCTTAGTGCCATATTCTTTCCCAAACCACGGCTTCCGCCGGTAACCAATGCTATTTTACTCATTGTTATTGATCTTTAATTTGTTGATATACTATTTTTTAACTTGTTCCGGTAAAACTTCTTCGACGGTTGTATGGTTCAGTCCACTATATACTTTTAAAATTCAAAGAGGTTAACAAATAAGTCAGGATTAAGTTTCGTTATTATATGGAGAAGACGTTGAAGCCGACCGTATAAATATCAATCCCTGGCAATTTGCTGTTGGCTGTTTGTAGTATAATCTTTCTAAACTGTTTAAAAAATTCCCGCAGGGAAAATAGTCCGGTAGAAAGGTTAAAATTCACAATAGATCATTATTTTGCATTTATTCTGTCGATCCTGTATGTGCAGTATCCCCAACGGGACCATTAAATAAAATTTTAGGGACTTAATGAAACAAATTAGACAACATAAGTTATTGTCGCATTTATGCGGCTTACTTTTTTTCATAAAACAGGTTATGCGCTTACGTTGAATTGCAATTTTTATATCGCCTTAATCAACGTTAAGCTTTAACGTCTACAAGATGAATGTTTCTAATTACGACATATTGCACTTAGAATTTAGAATCTGTGACTTTTAGACCCGCTTCTTTAATTCGTAAAGATCGAGTCGTCTGTCCTTGAGGTTCTTGACGCTGCCAAAACTATGAAGCTCGCGCAACAAATCCAGATCGACATCCGATATCAAAATCATCTCTGTATTTGGCGTTGCTTCCGATTTAATTCCCGTTGTAGGAAATGCAAAATCGCAAGGTGTAAATACCATAGATTGCGCGTACTGTATATCCATATTGTGGACCTTAGGTAAATTTCCCACGCTACCAGCAATGGCCACATAACATTCGTTTTCGATGGCGCGTGCCTGTGCGCAATATCTGACGCGTGAATAACCATTTTGAGTATCAGTCAGAAACGGTACAAATAAAATATCCATCCCTTCGTCGGATAACAAACGACTTAATTCGGGAAACTCAACATCATTGCAAATCAGGATACCAATCTTTCCGCAGTCGGTATCATACGTTTGAAGTTTATTCCCGCCTTTCATTCCCCATGCTTTAACCTCATCGGGTGTGATATGAAGCTTTTCGTAACGTTCGACTGATCCGTTGCGCCTGCATAAATAGCCAACGTTGTAAAGTGTGTCGCCAACTATTTCGGGCATACTGCCTGTGATAATGTTAATATTGTAGGCGATGGATAATTTTGAGAACTCCTGCACAATTGGCGCTGTGTAATCGGCCAACTTGCGGATCGACTCTGCCTCGCCAAGCTGGTTGTATTGAGCCATTAACGGTGCATTGAAAAACTCGGGGAACAACGCAAAGTCACTTTTATATTCACTCAGCGTATCGACAAAATATTCAGCCTGTTGCATTAACTCATTAATATTCTTGTAGGGTCGCATCTGCCATTGCACCAAACCCAGCCGAACAATTTTTTTAATCTCTTTCGCTTGTTTGGACGGCTTTTCGTAATAGATATTGTCCCACTTTAACAAGACAGCATATTCATTGGATGCGGCATCGCCTTCGAGGTATCCCTTAAGAACCCTGACGGGATAGAAATCGTTCGATAACTGAAAGTTAAGAACAGGATCGGATATTTCGCGCGATTTAACTTTCTCGATATACTCTTTGGGACTTAGTCGTTTTTCATACTGATGATAATTTGGAATCCGGCCCCCAAATTCAATCCCTTTAAGGTTCAGCTTTTCGCAAAGTTCTTTCCGGTAATCGTACAAACGTCGTCCGAGCCGAAGTCCACGGAACTCGGGTTTGATAAATACATCAATCCCATACAATGTGTCGCCCGCTTTTGAATGGGTATTGAAAGTATAATTTCCGGTGATGCTTTTGTAAGTATGCTGTTCCTCAAAATGTTTATGGTCGATGATAATTGATAACGCACAGCCGGCAATATGCCCGTTAACCTTAACCACAATTT
>JAATGF010000095.1 GCA_015654795.1 Bacteroidales bacterium | reverse complement strand
TTCCCTTCAGCAGCGAGTTGCGACATCTTAATCTGTCAGAATTTTATTCGGTCACTAATGAAAAGTTACGAAAGAAAAGAGCAACGCATCGTCCATCTCCGTCCATTTCCGTCCATCTCAATAAAAATTGATCCAAACTATACGTTTTTTTCTTACCTTTATCCTATCGATTAAGGCGCCCCACTTCCTTCGTATCTGGTCCTGACCAACTCCTGACCTTCCTCGTACCAAATTCGGGTCCTTTTTTTCGGTGATCGTTTTATGGGCAGGTTATGCAATCAGGCCATTAATCTTCAAAAAACCCCTAAAGGCCTATACAATTATGATTAGCAACGATGCATTACAAAATACGACATTATATCATTCCAGGTACTTAATTTGTTATTCAATCTTAAATCCCACTTTTTTCAGATCATCCCAATAGGCAGGATAGGATTTTGTAATCACATTCGGATCGTTGATGACTATTTCGGGATAAACCAATGCGGCAGGGGCGAATGCCAGCGCCATCCGGTGATCGTGATAAGTTTCGATTACAGGGGGCTGATTCACTAAAGATTGATCAAACGTTCCATCCCATGCAAGCTCCCCGTTCGCCGGTTCGGTAAGTGTTACACCAAATTTCAATAACTCGGTTTGTAATGCAAGGATGCGATCTGTCTCTTTGATTTTTAACGTGGCTAATCCTTTAAATCGGAAAGGAATCTTTTTACACACAGCCAGTACTGCAAAAGTCTGTGCAATATCGGGATTTTCGATAAAATCCAATTCAACTATCTTAAATTCAGGGGCTTTTACTTTTGTAAGCCTGACATCATTTCCTTCTTGTTTTGATAGAACTCCAAAATATTTCTCGAACCATTCCGATTGGCTTGCATCTCCCTGGAGACTTTGTAGCCGCAATCCTTTCAAAATCAGGTCACATTCTTCGGAAAGCGCAGCCATTGCAAACCAGTACGAGGCTCCCGACCAGTCTGCTTCAACGGCGAACTTTACCGGAACATAAGATTGTTCGTCAATTTTGATCTCATTCCCCGTCCATGTATAATGAACGCCAAATATTTCCATCAGGTTAAGCGTAAGCTCAATATATGGTTTTGACGTAATCTCGTTTAATAGTTTTAATGTGAGCCCACCCGGAATGGTTGGTGCGATCATCAGCAAGGCTGAAATATACTGGCTACTGATACTTCCATCAAGTTCAAGGAGTCCGCCTCCTTTTAAAGATGTTCCCAGGATACGTAACGGAGGGAAACCCTCGTTTTCGGTGTATTCAATCGAAGCTCCAAGTTTTCGCAGTGCAGCAACGAGAATTCCAATGGGACGTTGCCGCATTCTTTCCGATCCCGTCAATATCCATTCTCCTGCTATTTTAGACAAAAAAGCGGTCAGAAATCGCATCGCTGTTCCCGCATGGCCAATATCGAAATAATTGGTGTTTGCGTTAAGAACCTCCGCCAGTACTTTGGTATCATCACTATCCGAAAGATTATCTATTTCATAAGGAGAATAGCTCAATGAGTTAATAATCAGAACTCTGTTACTAATACTCTTTGATGAGGGGAGCGTGATTTCCCCTTTCAGTATTTTATCTCTCTTGGTGATGGTATATTGCATGGGTGATTTTCAAATAGAAAATTGTTTATAATATTCCAGGGCCTCGAATATAAGAGCCTTGTCGCAGTTTTGATTAATGGCTACTTCTCCCACAGCAGGAATCAATGTGAAATTGACGCGTGTGCCTTCGTTTTTCTTGTCGTGTGTCATCAATTGGTAAAACGATTCAAACTGTCTTTCTTCAATTGGATATTTTCCATAAACGGATATTAACCAGTCCGACAATTTATTAAGCGTTGCAAGCGGAAGATTACAAACTTTATGTGAGAGATACAATTCAGCAATCATTCCATAAGCGACAGCATAACCGTGAAGAATCGGGTGCCCTGATTCTAATGCTGAACTTTCGAAGGCATGACCGATTGTATGACCGAAATTCAAAGCTTTACGGATATTCCGCTCGTTGGGATCCTTGAATACGAAACTATCCTTGATCGCGACCGATCGGGCAATTATTCCGCGAAGTATTTCAAGATCAGGCTTTTTAAGATCATAATTGCGAACCTCATCAAGGTGTTCCGGCGAATTAATCAGTCCGTGTTTAATCATCTCTGCATATCCCGAGATAAAATTCTTCGAATCAATTGTTTGCAGAAAACGCGTATCTATTAATACAGTATTCGGTTGGTTGATCACCCCGATTTCATTCTTCAATCCGTTGAAGTTGAATCCTGTTTTACCTCCAACCGACGCGTCAACCTGGGCTAAAAGGGTGGTAGGAATATTTACAAAATCCATCCCTCTTTTGATTGTTGAGGCGGCAAAACTCCCAAGATCGGTAAGCATTCCTCCTCCCAGATTTACAACAAGTGATTTACGGTCTGCGCCATTCTGACTAAGAAAAAGCCATATCGTTTCTACTGACGAGAGTTTTTTATTCTCTTCTCCTGAAGGGATTACAACTTTCTGTAAATTGCTGAATCCCGGTGTTTTACTGATTAAAGGAACACAAAGTTTGTCGCAGTTTTGTTCCGTGACCAGGAATACTTTATCTTTAGGATAGCGCGCAAGAATCTTTCCCAGCTCATCTTCAAGTTCCTGGGTTACTATTATGGTGGCGTTATAGGCAGGATGATTGTTCATATTTAAGTATTATTGTTGCAAAGTTAAAACATTTCTATCTTTTTCGTCAAGAGTTGGTCCAACAGAACTGCATTCTTATCGATTGACGCTGAAATTGAGAGGTCTGATTAAACAATTCGGCAAAATAATAATATTGCTTGGCAAAACCACTGATTTCAACTTGCTGAAAACAAATTGTGTAGCTTATATTAATGCGCTCTTTCCATTTTGTTAACATTGTTTCAGAACTCCCCCGATCATTATTCAATACCTTTGTGCCTTCGTTTTTTAAAGTCTTGCGATATGTACGAGCGGATGTGGAATAAGGATTTTGTTCTACTTATAATGTCGAATTTCCTGATGTATATTACCTATTACGCAGTTATTTCGGTGTTACCAATTTATTTAGTAAGTGAACTTCACGCAACAAAAAGTCAGGTAGGGGTCGTTGTCGCCGCGTATACGATTGCCTCGGTACTGATTCGTCCTTTCTCAGGTTTTACGCTCGACAGGTTTAGTCGAAGGGTGGTTTTTTTAGTAGCTTTGGTCATTTATACAATGCTTTTTGCAGGATATTTGGTCGCCATAACCATGACGGCCTTAATATTACTTCGGTTTGCACAAGGACTTACATGGGGTTTTACCACAATATCGGGATCAACTATCGCGGTTGATATTATTCCTGCGCCAAAACGAGGCGAAGGCATTGGATATTTCGGATTGTCAACAACGCTGGGAATGTCAGTAGGACCTGTTATCGGTTTATTTGTTTGCCACCACTGGGGATATACTGTAATGTTTGTTTCCGGACTGTTTATCAGTCTGGCAAGTTTGGTTTGTGCCTATTTTATTCATCTTCCCCAGCAATCGCGCGAGGGGAAACATATTCCGTTTAGGCTAAATAATTTATTTGATAAAAAATCGATCCGGCCATCGTTAAATGTGCTGATTATCATGAGTACTTATGGTGGACTGCTTTCGTTTATTGCATTATACGGACGCGAGATCGGGATACAAAATACGTCTCTTTTTTTCCTTATTTTTGCTTTGGGAATTGCTTCTTCCCGACTTGCTGCCGGAAAGACTTTCGACAAGAAAGGTCCCGGAAAGATTATCACCCTATGCGTGCTTCTCCTTATTATTGGGTTCCCATTGCTGGCGATGGTCCAGAATGCCGTAGGATTCTATATTGCGGCCATTATTATTGGGTTTGGAGTTGGTGTTGTATTTCCGGTATTTCAGTCGATGGTCAATAATCTTGCCGATGCCAATCATCGTGGCGCCGCAAATTCGACATTATATACTGCATTAGATGTTGGCATGGGTTTCGGGATGATTATGGCAGGGCTGATTGCAGAATATATTTCAATAGCTGCTATCTTCGCAATAAGCAGTGTCGTCTGTGTGATCGGCTTAATCTTCTTCCGGCTCTTCGTTCTTAAATTTTACGAAAGTAATCAGGAAACTATTTAGATTTGCAATTGGTTTCCAGACCCTCAAGGTTTTCAAAACCTTGAGGGTCTGGAGTTAAATGTCTGTAATTTTAATAACCCCAACCATTTGTCTAATTCTGCATCATCCCTATGATTTTCGTGAGCTATTTTGAAGTTGGCTTTATTGTCAAACCAACCTATTACTTCGTCACGTTGTAGTTGTGTTGGTTTAACCGAAATGCAAGTCAGGTACGACGACCATGGATAGTCCATCGCATGTTCTGTAAAACCATGGTGGACAGGATTGTTGTGGACGTAAATAACAACACGTTTAAAGTATTCAACATCAGAAATTAGCTTCCGGTGAAATGGATGTTCAAAAAGACTACCCGTGCGTTGGCGTTGCTTATTAAAAGCTTTGGCATAGGCATTGAACAGGTTAGAGAAAGATTGATAGAGTTTTAAACCTCGAAGGTTTCCGAAACCTTGGAGGTTTTTAATATACTCCTCATCCTTTATCCTCACCAACAGATGAAAATGATTCTTCATCAATACCCAGGCGAATGTATCTGCAATTGGCGATACATGTATATCATACAAATTCAGAAAATACTCGTAGTTCTCTTTTCCTTTGAACAGATCGCAGCCATTAATGCCCCGATTGTAGATATGGTAGAATTTCCCGTATGTCAGAGATTCTAATTGTTGCATGATTTAGTGAGTTAGCCTTCATATCCTTAAGGTTCTCAAAACCTTAAGGATATGAAGGTCCTGGTCTTTAATTAATGACTTAAAGTTACAGAAAATAAACGACATTTCGGCCAATAACAGTGTAGGTTTCTGATAATATTGCAAATTTATTTACCGTTGCAGATTTGAATGATTTCAAGTTCATTGGATGATGTCGTCAACCTCAGACCCTCAAGGTTTTCGAAACCTTGAGGGTCTGAAGATATATCGCATCAACTTCCTAAGATTTATTGCTTTTATCGTTGCAAATGGCAGCCAACTAAAGCCCACCGAGTGCATATTCTTGAAGAGATTATCAAAAAATATCAACACTCCCAAAAGCAAAAAAATGTGCTTGATGAGAAAGTGAAAATATGTGAAGATTTCTTGAGTTCAATAAATCCGCAACAACCTTCAAAAGATGTTTTATTTATTGATATAGCGGCTTAAAACAAAAAAGTCATCTTATGATGACTTTTTTGTTTTTGATGATAGTTCGTTTAACATCTGTTCCAATTTTCCAATATTTTCTGGATTAGCACCGACAAACTTTTCAACGACATTTAGTTCTTGGTTTATGATTATATGTGTTGGAAATGAGGTGATGTCATAATCTTTACTATCAATCAATACAATCTGATAATTAAAGGGGGTTTTTAGTAAAAATTGTTTGACGGATTCGCTATTTGCAAAAATTATTGGTGCGATAAATACTACATTTTTTTCTTTGTATTTTTCCACCAATTTATTTAATGCTGGTATTTCCAATATACAAGGGCCACAACTAGTTGCCCAAAAGTTAAATACAATAATTTTTCCTTTCAGGCTTTCATATCTCAAATTGGTTCCATAAATATCCGTATAATTGAAAGAAGAAACGATTTTACCAACCTCATAGTGAATTCTTTTACCAAAACGAGGATCAACTATTTGAGCAAATGTTGTATCAATCAAAGGTATATCCTTTATTATTTGGCTAAATTGTATCGCTTTAGAATAAGTTTGTGTAAATAGCCAATTTTCTCCTCCATCATTTGATATTCCAAAAATAAATACATCATTACCACGTAATTTGCATTGAAATAATACCTGGTCCTGGGAATTAACAACGGAGGTTTTCAAAATTTTAATGAATTGAGTTGATGTAGTATCTCCTTTTGACATTCTCGTTAAAATCTCAGCCATTTTTTCCTTTAATGCTGGATTGTTATCGTAATTAAAAGGTAGAAGATAATCTACATATTTCACAAAAACTTTATTGTTTTGATATTCAAGCAATTCATCAAGCTGTTTTTTAGCATTTTTCTCTTTTAATTCATTTTGAGCAAATGATTTTCCACTAATTAATAGAAAAACCATAAAAAGTAATTGCACATTGAAATAGTTTATCAGCTTCATATTTATGTATCTTTAATTCAATAAAAATACTTAAAATACAATTGGCATTTCTTTCTTAAAAAAATTAATCTTCAATAATATCATTATTAAAGATTATTCGTTATGCCAACGAGTATCAAAAAATAAAACTATTTCTGCTTTACTCAACGAAAATGATACTCTTTTGAACTAGACCTCAACGAATATCAAAATTCAAACAATAATTGTCAGTATAACAAAATATCTTCTCCAACCAAAAACACCACAATTACTATGAGTATGTTGCTTCACTTTTAATTTCTTCAAAATTACCATAAAAGTATTTCCATACTACCAACTCCGGCCTTTGTGTAATCTTGCTGTAATTTATGTGTAATCTTGCTGTAACAAATGATACAGAAAGGTTACTTAAAGATTACAGAAACCTTACTTAAAGTACGAAGATAGTAGGGCGAAAGTGAGAGTAAGAAGGCGAAACTCTTTCAAATTGGCAATGTTGTAGCTAAGAAGGGAGTCGGATGCGAGGAAATAATTCTTTTTGCCAGGGATAATGATCACGTTTTGAAATACCGCGATGATTAAATATTCGCTTGCATGGCTAAAAAGTTAATGAACTAAAGTTACTACATTTTTGCATTACTTTTACAAATCGTTAAAAGTTTAGATCGTGAGCCAAAAAGTATTGTTAATAACTCCGCCATTTACCCAGCTAAATACGCCCTACCCCGCGACGGCTTATCTGAAAGGGTTTTTGAATACTAAATCTATCCCGTCATTCCAGTGCGATCTTGGTATTGAAACGATTTTGGCGTTGTTCTCTTCTGAAGGATTGACTGCTCTTTACAATGAAATTGAGAATAGAAAACCTGAATTATCTGCTAACGGGCAACGGATTTTTAATCTGCGCGGAAGTTATATTCAGACGATTGATCAGGTGATCGCTTTTTTGCAGGAAAAGAATTTAACACTGGCCCACATTATTTGCGAAGGAAATTATTTGCCTGAGGCCTCACGTTTTGCCCGGACAGATGATTTGGACTGGGCTTTTGGAATAATGGGGACGCGCGATAAAGCCAAACACCTTGCTACACTTTATCTTGAAGATCTTTCGGATCTGATCAGGGAGGCTATTGATCCGCAGTTTGGATTCAGCCGATATGCTGAGCGATTGGGGCGATCGGCTGCCACATTTGATGAGATCGAATCGGCATTACTTTCGCCTGATAGCTTTATCGATAAGATTCTGCTTCAATTACTTCAGAAGAAAATCGGGTTTTATAAACCGACGCTCGTAGCAATTTCGGTACCTTTCCCCGGAAATTTATATAGTGGATTAAAATGTGGACAATGGATCAAACTTCATTTCCCGGAGGTGAAAATTGTGATGGGTGGCGGTTTTGCCAATACAGAACTGCGTTCACTGACTGATCCGCGTGTTTTCAGCTATCTTGATTTTATTTTACTTGACGACGGTGAAGCGCCATTATTAAATCTGATTTACTACCTTGATGGAAAGCGAAATAGGGCGGAATTGAAACGAACTTTTGCAATTGAAAACGACGAAGTTATTTACCTGGATGGCTCCACTCAGTCCGACCTTTCGCAAAGCGAAACCGGAACGCCGGATTATAATGATCTTCAGCTGGAGACCTACTTATCCGTAATTGAAATCGTAAATCCAATGCACCGACTTTGGAGTGATGGCCGATGGAATAAACTTACGTTGGCGCATGGTTGTTATTGGAGCCGATGCACTTTTTGCGATACTTCGCTTGATTACATCAAACGTTACGAGCCCAATAACGCGCAAGTACTGTGTGATCGTATCGAAGAAATGATCACGCAGACAGGGCAGATTGGATTTCATTTTGTGGATGAGGCTGCTCCTCCGGCATTGATGCGCGATCTGGCACTGGAGATCATCCGCAGAAAACTAACCATTGTGTGGTGGACGAACATTCGTTTTGAAAAGAGTTTTACTTACGATTTGTGTTTTTTACTAAAAGAATCAGGATGTATCGCTGTTTCGGGAGGATTGGAAGTGGCTTCCGATCGTTTGCTGAAATTGATTAACAAAGGAGTGAGCGTTGCACAGGTGGCTAAAGTAACCGGTCATTTCACGCGGGCAGGGATTATGGTTCATGCTTACCTCATGTATGGTTTCCCTACACAGACCATACAGGAAACTATTGATTCTTTGGAAGTTGTGAGACAATTGTTTGAGGCTGGAATTGTACAGTCGGGATTCTGGCACCAGTTTGCAATGACGGCCCACAGTCCGATCGGATTGAATCCTGCCCGGTTTAAGGTGAAGATTGAAAACAAAAAACCGGGTGCGTTTGCCAATAATGATTTAATTCACAACGATCCAACAGGAGCAGATCACGAGCTTTTCAGTGAAGGACTTAAGAAATCGCTCTTCAACTATATGCATAACATCGGGTTCGAGTTCCCGCTTCAGGATTGGTTTGACTTTAAAGTACCGCGAACCACCATTCTTCCGGAATATATTCAGCAGACGATTGATGATCAGGAATATGTAGCCGCAAAGTCAAGTGCTAAAATCGTATGGCTGGGCGGAAATCCGTCTTTCCGTTATTTTACGCGAAAGAAAAAGAGCCAGACCTTCGAAATGGCTGAACTAATCTTCTCAACTAAAAAACAGGAGTTAGCCATTCATCTGAAACAGGAAGAAGGGAAATGGTTAATTGCACACATTTCGGAGATTTCGGTCAACAATCCCATAGTAACATTCGGGGAACTTGAAACGAGCTTTGAACAAAAAACAGGAGCGGATTTTGTGCTTTTCTGGAATAGTACCGCCATTAAGCAATTAAGGGAGAATGGGTTGCTGATGTTGTGAATAATTTGGTTTGTGCAATAGTAGAGACGCACGGCCGTGCGTCTCTACTATATTGAAATACAAAACCTTGTGCCCTTTTCGGGAACCGATGAAAAGGTAATCGTTCCGCGATGCCGAAGGACGATTTGCCGTGAAATAGCAAGGCCAATTCCATTCCCGCCGGGATTAGTGGTAAAGAATGGGATAAAGATCTGGTTGGCATATTCTTCGGGAATGCCGGCACCATTGTCTTCCACAACGATAAGAACCTGCTCTTCTGCCTTCGTAACAGATAACCGGATGATTCCTTTTTCCGAATTGGTCAGCGCTTGCTGTGCATTCCTGAGCAGATTTACGATCACCTGAGAAATCAGGTTGTCGTCGGCATTAAAACTATCGACTTCTGACGGGAGGACATCAAACCGAATGCCTTTCTGTATCATTTCCTGGTGGTAAAGTATCCTGAACCTTGAGAGCCAGTCTTCCACATTAATTGGTTTGATATCGGGTTCGGGGATTTTATAGAGTTTTCGGTATTTCTCAACAAACGACATCATCAGGTTGCTTTGTCCCTCAATGGTTGTGGCAATGCGTCGGATTCTGTCAAAATCGACCTTCTCGGATGTGGAAGTTTCCGTTGCTTTATCGGGTAATGACTTTGTAATTGACTGAGCAAGTGAAGTGATTGGCGCTATCGAATTCATTATCTCATGCGACAGTATTCTGAAAAGATTTTGCCACGATTCTACCTCTTTTTCGTCAAGTTCGGTTTTGATATTTTGAAAGGCGAGTAAGCGATATCTTTTTTCGCCAAAGTTGAAAAGGCTCGACCGAATTTGCAAAGGAAGTGTATCGCCCTCGGAAAAAAATTTGTAAACGATTGTCTTTCCCGGCTGAAGATGATCGATTGATTGATAAAATGCCGGGAATCTGTTTTCAATCGTTTTCATTGAAGAGAGGTGATGAAGACCCAGAAAACCGAGCACCGGCGGATTCACCAGTTTTACCTGTCCAATTTCGTCGTAAGCAAGCAGGCCTGAAGTAGAATGGCTGATCAATTCTTCATAAAACTGTTGTTGAAAGCGGTTTTGAACTCTTTCGTCGCGGATTGCTTTGCTTAGCCGAAGCAATGACTTGCTCAGGTAAGTATATCCCGGAGGAGCTATTTTTAGCTCAAGATTAATGGAAGAATCTTCATTTAGCAATCCTTCAAAAAACAGGGCAATATCCTGATTCGTGCGTTGAAGAAACCGGAAAAGCCTGAACAATAAAAATATCAGAAGAAGTAGCGGAAAAAAAGCCAATTCGCTGTTCTTCCCGGACCACAGGTATGCTGCCGCCAGGGAGGTAAGGCCAATCAGCATTACCTGCACTCCAATTTTTTGGTTAAAAGATTTAGAACCCATATTTTTTCGCCTTGTTGTATAAGGTTTGGCGTGTGATTCCCAACTTGGTGGCTGCAGCACTCATATTACCCCCATTTTCGGAAAGCGCTTGTTCGATCATAACCTTTTCCATCTCTTCAAGCGTATTGCGCGATTCATCGCGTTCAGCCGTTGGTCTGAAATGAAAATCTTCTGGTTGGAGTATTTCTGCCTCCGAAAGAATTACAGCTTTTTCCATTGCATGTCTCAATTCACGCACATTGCCGGGCCAGTTGTAGTGGCGGAACTTTTCTTTTGTTTTTCCGCTTAAAAGTAGTTTTGGCTTTTGATATTTTTTTGCGTAATGGTCCAGAAAATGATTAGCCAGCAAGATGATATCATCTTCGCGCTCGCGTAAGGGCGGCGATTCAATGCGGATCGTATTCACGCGAAACAGCAAATCTTCGCGGAAGCGGCCTTCAGCAACCATCTCGTCAAGGTCGCAGTTTGTAGCGCAAATCAGGCGGATGTCAACAGCAATCGGATGATTTGCTCCGACAGGAATGACCTGCCGGTTCTCGAGACACGCCAATAGTTTTGCCTGAAGCGGAAGAGAAAGGTTGCCAATCTCATCAAGGAAAAGCGTGCTTTTATCGGCAATCTTGATTTTTCCATCCCTTGCGGTTTTGGCATCGGTAAAGGCGCCGCGTACATGTCCGAAGAGTTCGCTCTCAAATAGTGTTTCTGTAATAGCTCCCATATCAACACTAACCATTTGTTGCGATGCTCTTAGCGATTTGCTGTGAATAGCCCTCGCAATGAGTTCTTTCCCGGTTCCATTCTCGCCGGTAATTAACACATTTGCATTGGTTGGAGCAACCTTATCTATAATCTTGAGAATTCGTTTCATGGCAGGAGAATTTCCAAGCATCTCGGTCACTTTCATATAATCATTTGAAACAATGTTACTTTCACCTTTTATACGATTGATTTTTTCCTGAGATACTTTTATGCGGGCAGCCGCTTTAATCGTTTCCAGTAGCCGGACGTTGTTCCACGGTTTAAGTACAAAATCTGATGCACCCATCTTTAATGCTTTCACCGCCAGCTCCACATCTCCAAATGCAGTCATCATTATAACCTGAATTTCGGGCTTTAATTTTTTGATTTCCCCGAGCCAGAAAATACCTTCATTCCCTGAGTTTATTCCTGCAACGAAATTCATATCCAGCAGTATAACATCGACCTTTTCTGTTTGAAGAATAAAAGGCAGCTGCTTTGGATTCGAAATACATGTTACCGATTCAAAATCGGGTTGCAGCGCCAATTCAAGCGCATTCAAAAGCGTCTTGTTGTCATCCACAATAAGTATTCGTCCTGCTTCCATCTCTAAGATTTTATAATCCAAAGATATACACTGTACACGAGTGTCGCAAGCAGTTGTCAAAACATTTGTCGCCTTTGTTAATATTATTTACACTTGTTGAAATTTATGTGCTTCTTAATTGGTTGTTAATTAGTTTTATAGAACTGATGGCACGATCTTGGCTAAATGATGAATAAACCGATACAGAATTGCACAAATCATAGCGTCACATTGGTTTCGAATTTTTCAGACAATAAAAATAAGGCTGATTGAATATTTATTTTCATGAAGCCATCAAAAATATAAGGATAAGATCATGGATGGAATGGATCGCATTATAGCAAAAAAGAGTTTGTGGAAACAGAAAAAGTTCTGGATATCGGCTGTCGGAGTAATTTTCCTCGTAATGGTTATCACGATGTTGCTTGGAAAGAATGTTTCAACGGTACGGGTTCAGGAAGAAAAGATTTCGATAAGTACCATTTCCCAGGGGACCTTTAATGATTATATCCGTGTGATAGGGACAGTAGCTCCGATCAGGTTTATCTACCTTGACGCAGAAGAGGGTGGACGGGTTGAAGAGATTGTGAATGAAGAGGGTTCAATGGTTAAAAAAGGTGATGTAATCATTCGCCTGACAAATTCGAACCTGAAATTAAATATACTCTCTACAGAGGCCAACCTTGCAGAGCAGATAAATTTTCTTCGGAATACGCGGATTTCAATGGAACAGGAACGGCTTGCTCTTCAACGACAGCTTCTTGAGCAGGATTATGATATTATCAAACGGAAGCGCGGATTTGAACAGAGTGATCGTTTTTACAAGAAAGATATTATTTCGAAAAACGAATATCTCGAAGCTACAGAAAGTTATGAGTATGCTGTAAAAACGCGTCAAATCCTTTCCGAGCGGCAAAAGACAGATTCTCTTTTTCGCGATGTGCAGGTAAGTCAGATGGAGTTCAATCTTGACAGGATGAAAACAAATCTTGAACTGGTAAAAGAACGATTAGAAAACCTCCAGGTGAAAGCGCCTATTGACGGACAGATTGGACAGCTGGATGTTGAAATTGGTCAGTCTATCCCTCAAGGTCAACGCATGGGGCAAGTCAACGATCTAAGCGAGTTCAAGGTTACTGCGAAGATTGACGAGCACTACATCGACCGCGTAAAGAAAGGGCTTGATGCATCTTTCACCCGACAGGATAAAAACTTCGCCATGATCGTGAAAAAGGTCTATCCCGACGTGCGTGAAGGGACCTTCGAGATAGATATGATTTTCGACAAGGATATTCCTGATAACATCCGACCTGGACAAACCTATCATGTTGAACTTCAACTTGGACAGCCCGAAACGGCTTTACTGATTCCACGGGGTGGTTTTTATCAAAGTACTGGTGGCCAATGGGTTTATGTTTTGACCGGAGCGGGGAAGGAAGCCGTTCGCAGGCAAGTAAAAATCGGGCGGCAAAACTCACAGTTTTACGAAGTGCTCGAAGGTTTGAAACCCGGAGAGAAAGTGATAACATCTGGTTACGAGATGTTTGGAGATAATGAAAGAATAGTGTTTAAGTAACGAATCTGAATCAGGATTTACAGGATGAAAGGATAAAATATGATTTTGAAAAGAAGAGCATGTAAAGCGGCAACGCGAAATACAGTTGAGATATTGATGTATAAATAATTAGAACCATTAACTGATATATAAGATCGAATAAGTTATGCTACGAATTTACATGATTCAGACGTTCCGGAATATTCTTAAAAAGAAGAATAGTTTTTTTATCAACCTGTCAGGCTTAGTAATAGGAATCACGGCATTCATTCTTATCGTATTGTGGATCAATACGGAATTGTCTTTTGATTCTTTTCAGCATGATGGAGATAATATTTATCGTGTTGATTTCAAATTGTATGAGGAGAAAAACCTTGAGTTACATTCTGCAGCAGCAGTTCCGGCAGTTGGACCCGAACTGAAGCGAAATTTCCCTGAAGTGCTTGAATATACCCGCTTCACGAAGGCTGAAGGTGTCGTTGGTTATGAAGACGTCAGTTATAAAGAGACACGTATATTTTATGCTGAGCCATCATTCTTTACGCTATTTACTTTCAGTTTGGTCAAAGGAACAGCCGATAAGACTATTCTTGCTGTTAATAATGCGGTGATCAGTAAATCAGCAGCAAAGCGCTATTTCGGAGATGCTGATCCTATAGGCAAGGTGATCACTTTCAACGGAAAAGACAAATATGCAATTTCTGCAGTGGCAAACGATGCTCCAAAGAACTCGCATTTGAAATTCGATATCCTGCTTTCCTACCAAAATCTGATCAACCAATCTGATTGGTTTGATACCGGATGGTTGGGCGCATCAGCATATACTTATGTGAAATTACTACCAGGTACGGATGTTAAAGCGCTGGAAAAGAAAATGCCGGCATTGCCTGAGAAATTCATCGGTGATTTCATGAAGCGAGCCTTTTTTCTTGTAGAGTTCAACTTACGGGAGTTAAGGGATATTCATCTCTATTCTGATTTGAAAAATGAATTGGAGGCGAATGGTAATCAACGCAGCGTGTTGTTTCTTGGAATCATTGCGGTACTGGTTTTGCTAATTGCTTTTGTCAATTACATCAATCTTACCACCTCAAGATCACTGGAGCGGGCTGGTGAAGTCGGAATACGAAAAGCTTTAGGGGCATTCCGCCGCCAATTGGTTGCGCAGTTTACTGTTGAATCGATGGTAATAAACTTTATAGCGCTGCTTATTAGTATTGTTATGGTTTATTTGCTCCGCCCGGTATTCGATCATGGAATGGGAAGCAATGTCGTGATTAATTTCAAATTAATCATTATCATTTTTACAGGCATACTGTTCACAAGCATACTTTTTACCGGTGTTTTACCTGCGCTCTATCTTTCACGCTTTTCCGCTGTTACTGCTATGAGAGGACGGAGTATTGGTAGTTCGAGGTATATGTCTGGCCTTAAAAACAGCATGGTTGTATTCCAGTTTACGATTTCGATCGTTTTAATTGCGGGCACTTTTATTATAAACCGGCAACTCAATTTTCTTAAAAGACAGGATTTAGGAATTGATTTACAGCAAATATTGGTTATTGAGGGGCCCCTGGCTATTAAGGATTCGCTTTATATTGGTGAGTTAGCCTCTTTTAAGGCTGAAATGTTAAGAAATTCTGCGGTCGGGAATATTACGGTTTCCAGTTGTATCCCCGGTAAAGAAATCACCTGGAACCCGGTTTATGGGAAATTAGTTAACGGAACAAATACTGAGAAAGCGATTGATATGATTGGTATTGATGATAAGTTTTTGTCAACCTACGGGCTTAAACTCATCGCAGGAAGGAATTTTGACCTCCCTTACCAGACAAAGATTAACCAGTTGATAATTAATAAATCTGCTGTAAATTATCTTGGTCTCGAGAGTCCTGAAAACGCGATTGGAAAAGAGTTAACCAGCGATCAGGGGAATGCTAAAGTTATTGGTGTTATTAATGATTTTAACCAGCGGTCGCTCAAAGAGGTTCCGGCGCCTATCGCTTTTTCAAACAGACCCTGGAATCAGTACTACTCGCTTAAGGTTAATACTGCACAACTCGATCATTTTGTGCCTTTTATGGAAGAGGTCTGGAACAAACATTTTCCGGATAACCCAATTCATTATTTCTTTTCCGATGATTATTTTAATGAGCAGTATACTTCAGATCAGAAATTCGGAAAATTGTTTCTTGTATTTTCGGGATTGGCAATATTTATAGCTTGTCTTGGCTTGCTGGGATTATCATCCTATACTATTACATTAAGGACGAAAGAGATTGGAGTCAGAAAGATAAACGGGGCTGAAGTTTCTTCTGTAATGATTATGCTTAACCGCGATTTCACAAGATGGGTATTTTTAGCATGTCTTCTTGCAATTCCCATCGCATGGTTTGTGATGCATCGCTGGCTTGAGGGCTTTGCCTATAAAGCTGATTTAAGTTGGTGGATTTTTGCCCTGGCAGGTTTACTGGCTTTAATAGTTGCAATACTTACAGTTAGTTGGCAAAGCTGGAAGGCGGCAACGCGGAATCCTGTTGAAGCGTTGAGGTATGAATAGAATATATATAAAATACATAAATAAATTGTCATGATCAAAACACAGAAACTTACAAAGATTTTTCAGACGGATGAGATCGAAACGTCGGCATTGAACGAAGTCAATTTTAATGTACAAAAGGGTGAATTTGTGGCCATAATGGGCCCTTCAGGTTGCGGGAAATCAACATTGCTGAACATCGTCGGCTTGCTGGATAATCCTACAAGCGGAAGTTATATTTTCAACGGCGTGGATGTTACAAATTTGCGCGAAAGCCAGCGGACTGGATTGCGCAAGGGAAATATTGGTTTTGTCTTTCAGAGCTTTAACCTGATCGATGAGCTGAATGTTTTTGAGAATGTCGAAATGCCGCTGATTTACCTCAAGATGAGCGCTTCGGAGCGAAAGGCTCGTGTGGAAGCGATCCTCGAAAGGATGAAGATTAGCCATCGGCGGAAACATTTTCCTCGTCAACTATCAGGAGGTCAGCAACAACGCGTGGCTATTGCCCGTGCCGTAGCCGCTAATCCCGGGTTGATTCTGGCCGATGAGCCAACCGGTAATCTTGACTCGAAAAACGGCCTCGAAGTCATGAATTTACTTACTGAACTGAATCGTGAGGGAACGACCATCGTGATGGTGACTCACTCGATGCACGATGCTGATTTTGCCCATCGGATTGTAAACCTTTTCGACGGACAGATTATCACCGAAGTGAAAAAGCAGATGGGCGAAATACAGATATAAGTAATAGCCAAGGCAAAATGTCGTATTTCTTATTCCTTTTGCCATACCATCCATGTGCTTTAAGTAAAGTTTCTGTATCATTTGTTACGTCAAGATTAACTATCTAAGTAAGGTGAATAAAATAATGTTGTATTTACAAAAGTGGGAAAGGGAAACGGAATGATGGGGAGAAAAGGCGAAAGGAAGGTAAGGCGAGTCAGGAAGTCAACAATAAGGCGATGGGGAGAAAAGGCGATGGGGCGAGGAAGAGTCACGATAAGGCGAATAGGGCGACAGGGAGAAATGGCGAAAAATCGTTAATAAAGGAGGTATGGAACAAACATAGAGCAAATATAGAGCAAACATAGAGCAGGCATAGAGCAAATACGAGGAAAATAGGGAGCAAACCCATCCGAGCTGTTTGTTTGAATTACGATAGATATGTATTAAAAGTGTCCTGTGCTTCGGGAGTCCACAAATCCTGCATCGGCAAAAGACGACATTTATTCTCATTATTTAAATGCGGTTTTCGCGAATGAATTCTGAGTTGTTATTTTTTGAATACTGGTATTTTAATTATTTCTGAAACAACAATATTTATGCTTAAGCACAATTTTTTACTCATTTTTAGAAATTTCAAGCGATTCAAAAGCTCATTTTTCATTAATCTGGTCGGACTTTCTACTGGCCTGGCCTGCACACTATTGATCTACTTATGGGTAAATGATGAGTTGAATTTTGATAAGTTTCATGAAAAGGGTGACCGTATTTTTCAGGTCATGGAAAACAGGGAGATTGAAGGATCTATTAAAACAACAGGTCAAACGCAAGATTTTTTGGCAAGAGTATTGGCCGAAGAAATGCCTGAAATCGAGTTGGCAACGGTTGTTACACCACCGAATTTCTTTCCTTCATTCACCCTGTCGCTGGCGGAGAAACAGGTAAAAGGAGTCGCAAAATTCGTTGGTAAGGATTTCCTGAATATCTTTTCGTACCCTCTTCTGGCGGGCAATAAAAATACGATATTGGCAAATAAAAACGGCATTGTCATTTCTGAGTCATTGGCAAAGAGTCTGTTCAGAACAATCGATAATTGTGTTGGAAAATCGGTTGAATGGCAAATAATGGACCTAAAAAGGCTGGTTTCTATTACCGGGGTCTTTAAAGATGTGCCGGTTAATTCATCCGAACAGTTCGATTTCCTATTAACTTTTGATGCATTTAAAGACCTGATTGGAATTAAGGGAGAAGAAATGAATTGGAGTGGTTCTGCACCTTTCTTTACCTACGTTTTGCTAAAGGAGAAAACAAATGTTGACAATCTTAATACTAAAGTCGCTGATTTAATCAAAAGGAAAAGCAAAGATGATCAGCACCGTACATTGTTTTTAAAGCTTTACGCTGACAAATACCTCTATGGTAATTACAAAAATGGCATAGAAGCCGGCGGAAGAATAGCGTATGTGAATTTATTCTCAATCATCGCTATCTTCATCTTATTAATTGCCTGCATAAACTTTATGAATTTGTCCACGGCAAAAGCATCGCGAAGAATAATGGAAGTAGGTATTAAGAAAGTGTTTGGCGCTCAGCGGAAAACACTCGTCTGGCAATATATGATAGAGTCAATGCTTCTGACCCTTCTATCATTGTTGGTAGCCTTAGTCCTGGTAAAGCTACTTCTCCCCCGGTTTAGTGAAATAACCGGGAAGCATCTTGAACTCCTGTTTGGCACGAGGCTTACTCTTGCCAGCGTCATTATAACTTTATTAACTGCTATTCTTGCAGGAAGTTATCCCGCCTTATACTTATCGGGTTTTAGTCCGATCATGCTGTTGAAGAGGCAGTTTAGTAGTTCGTTGGGCGAATTATGGTCCAGAAAGGGATTGGTTATTTTTCAATTTGCCATATCTGTAATTTTTATTGTATCAGTTTTGGTGGTGTATAAACAAATTGAATATATACAGAATAAGAATCTGGGATTCGACAAAGACAATGTGCTTTATTTTGAGACTGACGGCAAGGTTATCGGAAACGCCGAAACCTTCATTTCAGAAGTGAAAAATATTTCAGGCGTCGTAAATGCCTCCAGTATGCTTGGTAATTTTATATCAACTCCTGAAGGCGGAGGGATGCCTGGTAAGATTCAGTGGAAAGGGAAGGAGATGATTTTAGCAGGGGCAGCTGTAAATTATGAATTGCTTGAACTTCTTGGTATAGAAATTAAGGAGGGACGCACTTTTTCCAGGTTATTTGCCACAGATCAGAATAAAGTTATTTACAATGAAGCCGCCATTGAGGCTTTTGGTCTTAAAGATCCGGTTGGGAAAATAGTTGACGGACAAGAAATTTTAGGTGTCGTTAAGAATTTTCATTTTCAATCATTACACGAGTTAATTAAGCCATTTTGTTTCAGATTGGAGCCACAGGCGGGTACCAGTATTTTGGTTAAAATCAGGAAAGGAACAGAGGAGAAGACTATTAATGAATTACAAAAATTATATCAATCGTATAATCCAGGACTTGTATTCAACTACAAATTTCTGGACCAGGATTTTCAGGCACAATACGTAGCAGAGAAAAGGGTTGCTCTTCTTTCACGCTATTTTGCAGTATTGGCTCTCATCATATCGTGTCTTGGCTTGTTTGGATTAGCATCCTTTATGATTGAAAAAAGGACTAAGGAAATTGCTATTCGAAAAGTCTCGGGATCAAGCAAAATTGAGATTGTACTATTGCTAACCAACGACTTCACAAAAATGGTTATTGTTTCAATCTTCGTTGCTCTACCTATAAGTTTTTTTATGGTTTCTCGCTGGCTGGAAAATTATGCCTACAGGATCGAACTGGATTGGCTGTATTTCTTTGGTGCAGGAGTCATCGCCTTACTCACTGCCTGGTTAACCATAGGAATACAGACAATAAGAGCGGCGAAAATTAATCCAGCCAAAAGCCTGGCGTCAGAATAAATTCGGTCGGCGACTTCTTATTAAATAAAATAGTAAAATATTGAACATTAATTATAGTAAGATATGATCCAATTAACCAACATTGACAAGTATTACGATTCCAAATTTCAAAGGACCTATGTATTAAAGGACATTATTTTGGAAGTGAAAGAAGGAGAATTCCTAAGTGTAATGGGACCAAGTGGTTCTGGGAAATCTACCTTGCTGAATATCATCGGTTTGATGGATTCTCCTTCGTCCGGAAAGTATTTGCTGGATGGAAATTCAGTTCTTGATCTAAAGGAGAAAGTGAGGGTTGATTACCATCGCAATTTTATAAGTTTTATTTTCCAGGCTTACCACCTGATTGAAGAAATGACGGTTTACGAAAATATCGAAACGCCATTGATTTACAAAGGTGTAAAAAGTCATGATCGTGAATCGATGGTGGCAGATTTGCTCGACCGCTTCAACATAGTGGCTAAAAAAGATTTATTTCCGCAACAACTCTCTGGTGGACAGCAGCAATTGGTTGGAATTGCCCGTGCCATCATTAGCAAACCCAAACTTCTGCTGGCCGACGAGCCAACCGGAAACCTGCATTCGACTCAAGGGGAAATGATCATGGAAACCCTGAAAGAGTTGAACAATGAGGGGATGACCATTATCCATGTAACCCACAACGAAAAATTTGCCCAGTACGGCAAACGGATCATCAGGTTGGAAGATGGGAACATCCGGAGCGATACAAATCGGAAAACATAATATCAAGATCATCAGTCATGAGAAGATTAATTAATTTGACTATCCGGAATTTCGTTCGTAAACCTGTCACCAACCTGATCAACCTGGTGGGATTGGCTGTTAGTCTGGCGTTGGTCATCATTCTGTCTGTTTATTCGTACAGCGAACTTACAACCGATAACTACCATAAAAATGGTGACCGGGTTTATCTTTTTGGAGATCTGACCAAGGGAATTTATACCCCGGCAATTCTGAAAGAGCACATCGATCTTAGTGTTCCCGGGGTGGAATCAACTGTGAGAATGGCCAGTGCATGGGAAGCCCCTACGTTTCAGGTTGGGAATAACGATCCCATTACTTCTGATCTACTTTTTGCAGACGAGGATTTTTTCAAACTACTCACTTATCATCCTGTCGAAGGGAATCTTGAATCGGCACTCAAAGAACCCATGTCAGTCGTAATTACTACGATGTTATCAGAGAAACTTTTTGGCAGCGACCAGGCTGTTGGAAAAACCATGAAGATAAACAATGATAAAGAGCTTACCGTAACAGCTGTGATCGAAGCACCTAAAGCCAATTCGTGCATTTCTTTCAGCGCAATTGCTTCTGTTGCAACACGTAAGATTGTTTTTCCCAATGGAGATGAATTTACAGAATGGGGATGGTGTAACTATCAGACATTTATGCTTTTGAAAAAAGGGATCAACCCTGATGAAACCGCCAAAAAGATTTTGGCCCTTTATCCCGAAATTCCACCGGATAATTCAGCAGCGAAACTGAACCCATTTACCAAATTGTATTTTTCTGCGTTCAATGTTTATGGCAACAGTTACCTTCATCATGGAGATAAGAAAAAAATAATGATCCTGGTTATGGTGGCGGCGCTGGTATTGATGATTGCGCTGGTCAATTTCATTAATATCTTCTCCTCGCAATGGCTCGATAAAATCAAACAAACGGGAGTGATGAAGATCATTGGTGCAAAACGATCAACGATCCTCCTCAATGTACTTTCCGAAGCTTTCCTTTTGTTCCTGGTGGCTCTATTTATCGCAATTATCCTGGTTGGAATGATTAACCCGTTTATCCAAAACTACACTGGAATCCGATTCAATCCTCAATTTATTTATTCTCCGGGATTTATCCTTCTTTCAATAGCCATTGTTTTCGTTTTGAGTATTCTGTTCAGTATTATTCCCGCTTTGCGGATTTCATCTTCCAATGCGATCGATAACTTAAAGAAAACAATAGAACAACCAGTCTCAAATTCCTTTTTTGGCGGTGTTCTTGTTACAACTCAATTTATTATTGCTATTGTTTTGTTAGCTTTTACAGTATTGGTACAAAAACAGGTCAACTTTGGAAGCAGCGACCTGGGTTTTAACCAGAATAATATCATCGGGATAAAGCTTACACCGCAGTTGAACGGGAAAAAGGAAGTGCTTAAAAAGTTGCTTCAGGAGAAGCCAAACGTTGAAAGAATCTCATTTACACAATACTACCCGGGGAAACAGATATCACACTGGGGAACACATCAGGATATAAATGGTGTGAAAAAACAGCTCAGTTTTGACACTTTCAATGCCGATGCCACTTTCTTCGGAGTGTTAGGATTACAACTTACCCAGGGACGGTTTTATTCTGAGGACCTGACGACTGATACTAAGAAAATGGTTGTGAATGAGACATTCCTTCGTGAAAACAAGATGGAAAACCCCATTGGCGCTAAATTTGTCATGGGGATGGGCATGGATGCAGGTCTCTCTGAAATAATCGGTGTAGTTAAAGATTTTCATTACAAAGCGGTCAACGAGCCAATTGTATCATTAGTCATGCAGAATGAGCCAAATGCTTTCTATTGCCTTGTCAGCCTGCAAACCACGGATTTCAAATCCTTGCATAGAACGATAGATGAAATTAAAACAGCGTCATCTCAATTATCCCCATCATTCCCGGTTGAGATAAGCTTCTTCGATCAGGCAGTTGAGAATATGTATAAATCGGAACTCGAATTCCAGCGAACCTTTTCGCTGTTTGCCGGATGTGCTATTGTGATAGGCTGTATGGGGATTTTAGCCATGTCGCTTTTTATGTGCCAGCGCCGCATCAAGGAAATCGGAATTCGGAAAGTCAACGGAGCAACTATTGCTGAAGTGATCACACTGCTAAATAAGAACTTTGTAAAATGGGTGGCCATTGCTTTTGTAATTGCCACACCCATTGCCTGGTACACGATGCATAAATGGCTCGAAGATTTTGCTTACAAAACCGAGATAAGCTGGTGGATTTTTATGGTATCCGGGATGCTGACTTTGGGAATCGCTTTATTGACAGTTAGCTGGCAAAGCTGGAAAGCTGCAACAAGGAACCCGGTAGAGGCGCTGAGGTATGAATAGTGGAGCGTAAGAAAGGAGAAATGGAAAGGGATTCACGCCAAGTGAATCCCTCTCTAAAACGAATAACAAAAATCTCTTAAAAATGAACACACTCAAACTTTTAAAGAATTCTTTCAAAAAGGAAAAGGAATTTGGCGTACTGAATATTTTTGGTTTGTCTGTAGGAATGGTAATGAGTTTATTGATTATTTGGTATTTACAGTATCAAACCTCTTTTGAATCTCATATTCCGGAAGCAGGGAAAATATACCGGCTTATTTCAAAAGATAAAAACGATGGAAAATTATCCTTTGGCAGCCCACTTCCAATGGCCCATGCCATTCAATCGGATTACCCCGGCGATGGCGAAGTAGCTGCTTTATCTAATACAGAACTTTATCCGGTAACATTGGGCGAGTCAAAATTCAATATTCGTGCCTCGGCGGCAACAGAAAATATTTTCAAACTGTTGAATACTTATTTTATTGTAGGTTCAGGAGAAACAGCCTTGACCGAACCAGGCAGTTCGGTTATAACACAATCGTGTGCGCATAAATTATTTGGACAGGAAAACCCTGTCGGACAGGCCTTTAATATGGAGACTTATTTGGGAGATAAGGTATTTACCGTCAGGGGAATTATGAAAGACCCCCCGGTAAATACGGAATTTCAGGCCGAAATGTACCTGTCGTGGAAAACGATGAACCCCTCCGACTGGGAAAAGAATTGGTGGTGGAGTGGCACGCACATTCTCGTAAAAGTATTAAACGAGATGCAGAAAGCTGACATGGAACAAAAAATAAATACCATCCTTGAGAGGCATCAGGCTCCTTATGTCAACGGGCGTTTCGATTACCAACTTATCCCACTAAAGGATTCACATTTCAGAACTGATATTGAAAATCCCCTGACAACTCCGGTATCCTCCCGTCTCCTATGGATCCTTGCAATTGTAGCGGTTTTTATTATTGTTATTGCCTGTGTCAATTTTATAAACCTGGCTATCGGGCAATCTGAAAGAAATGCCAAAGAAACAGGGATATGCAAAGTTTTAGGGGCATCAAGATCGAGGCTGGCAATCAATTTTCTTATTGTAACTTTTCAAAAAGCGCTTATTGCAATGGGTATTGCGGTCATGTTAGCATCACTACTTTTCGGGCAGTTCCAAAAACTCACTTTTATGAAAGATTACAACCCATTTTTAGTTCCGGCTACCTGGATCGTTCTGTTTGGAATGGTCGTTTTGTCCGGATTGCTATCTGGTTTGTATCCGGCATTGATAATTACACGGCCAAACCCCGTGGACCTGTTATCAAACAAAAAAGGGGACAACCGGTCTCAATATAATTCCCGGGAAATACTTGTAGTTATGCAATTTTCAATTGCCATTTTTCTGATCATAACTGTACTCTTTATTTCCAAACAAATTTCATTTATGAAAAATCATAGCGTTGGTTTCAATAAGGAAGGATTGGTTGCAGTCAACATAAGTTCATTGGAAAACCCTAATGATGAAGGTGCCCTGCAAAGAAAAGCTGAAATACTTGAGCAGGAAATATCAAAAAGGGCATTACAAAATGGCATATTGACACTGGGAGCAACAGAAGGAATTCCTGGCGACGGGTTCAGAAACGGTTTTACGGTTTATAACCCCGATAATCTGAACTCTTATACCGCAACATCAGTTGGTATTGATGAAAATTTTTCTGGTGTAATTGAACTGCCGGTGATAGAAGGAAGAAATTTTTCTGCCGGGTTGGCGTCAGACAAGGAGACGATTTTGATTAACGAAACATTAAAAAGGATGCTTGGCTGGAGTTCCATTGAAAATAAACAACTGGCCATTTTCTCAAAAGATAATAAAGTGAATGTCATTGGCGTATTTAAAGACTTGAACATAAACTCCCTTAACCAGAATATTCCGCCAATGATTTATCGGTATAAAGAAAACGCTTATCCTCAGTACCTGATTTTCCGTGCAAAACCAGAACAGATAAGCAGTTCGTTGGCGATGGTTAAACGTGAATGGGAAAAAATATCGGATGGGAAACCTTTTAACTCGTTTAACGTGGCCGACAGGTTTGATACAATGTATGGGAATGAAGAACGTCTTTCAAAAATTATCGGGGCTTTTTGCCTCAGTGCCGTATTGCTTTCATGTTTTGGTTTGTTGGCCAATATCGCATTTTCAATCAATCGCCGTTCGAAAGAGATCGGGGTCAGAAAAGTAAACGGCGCTAAAATTTCCGAAATAATGACTATGCTCAATAATGACTTTGTAAAATGGGTCGCTATCGCTTTTATTATTGCTTGCCCCATTGCATGGTACGCCATGCACAAATGGCTCGAAAACTTTGCTTACAAAACAGAACTGAGTTGGTGGATTTTTGTGTTGGCGGGTTTGCTTGCATTGGGAATCGCTTTATTAACAGTTAGCTGGCAAAGCTGGAAAGCTGCAACGAGGAATCCGGTCGAAGTATTGAGGAATGAATAATAATGTCGGAACAATGAATAACAACTAAATAATCAAGTTATGAGAGGCATATTGAAATCAAGTTACCAGAATTTTGTCCACAGGCCGATAACCAACTTGATCAATTTGATTGGATTAGCAGTCAGTCTGGCACTAGTCATTATTCTTTCGCTTTATTCGTTCGGCGAACTGACGACCGATCATTTTCACAAAAATGCCGATCGGGTTTATCTGTATGGTGATAATAATAAGATTTATACTCCGGGAATCCTGAAAGATCAAATCGATTTGAGTATCCCAGGCGTTGAATCGTCCGTTCGGATAGCAAGTACCTGGGAGCCACCGGTTTTTCAGGTTGCAGAACATGACCCGCTTAAATCCGACCTGATTTTTGCTGATGAAGGTTTCTTCCGGCTTTTTACCTACAAAACCATTGAAGGCAACCCGGACGCTGCCATGAAAGAGCCGATGTCGCTGGTCATTACCCGGCAACTTGCAGAAAAACTCTTTGGGAACAAACAGGCTGTTGGACAATTAGTGAAACTGAATAATTCGAATGAGATGACTGTAAGAGCGGTCATTGAAAGACCAAAGGAAAATTCCTGTCTGTCGTTTAATGCATTGGCTTCGATTGCAACTCAGAAAATTATGCAACCCAATGAAGGCGAATTTACCGAATGGGGATGGTCAAACTTCCAAACCTTCCTGCTTTTGAAGGATAATACAAACCCTCAGGTAACCGCGAAAAAGATCATAGCCTTATTCCCTGAAAATCGCAGGAACGATTACAAAAACACCCATCTTATACCGCTTAAAAAAATCTATTTTTCCAAATTTGAAATATACGGAACTGATTTCCTTCAAGCAGGCGATAAAAACAAAGTATTGGTACTGATTCTGGTGGCTGCCCTGGTTTTGATGATTGCCCTGATAAATTTCGTCAATATTTCATCGTCGCAGTGGCTCGATAAAATCAGGCAAACCGGTGTTATGAAAGTATTCGGGGCCCGGCAGTCAGAAATACTGAGAAATATGCTGGCCGAAACGTTCCTGTTCTTCCTGTCAGCGCTTTTTCTGGCTGCTTTTTTGGCTGTGATTTTTATTCCGGACATTCAAAATTATACGGGCATCCGGGTTAATCCAAAATTGATGTTCTCCGGACCTTTTTTGTCGATTGCCATTGGGGCCAGCTTCATACTCAGTTTTCTATTCAGCATGATTCCTGCGCTAAGGGTTTCATCTTCAAATGTGTTGGATAATCTCAAAAAGAATCTTAACCCGCAAACGGGAAAAAGTCCGCTTCGGGGTATACTGGTGGCTGTCCAGTTCACTATCGCCATCGTATTGATTGCCTTTACACTATTGGTGCAAAAACAGGTCAATTTCGGAAGTAGCAGCTTCGGATTTAATCAGGAAAATACCATTTCTGTAAACATAACCCCACAATTAAACCAGAAAAAAGATGTCATCAGAAAAATCCTTCTGGACAACCCTTCTGTGAAGAGGATTTCGATGTGCCAGTATTACCCTGGAAAAACCATATCGCAATGGGGTACTCAACTGGAAACAGGCAATGGGAAAAAACAGGTTAATTTTGATACGTTCGCTGCCGATGCCCAATTCTTTAACCTTATGGGACTCCAATTGGTAAGCGGCCGCTTTTATTCGGATGACCTTTCAACGGATGCAGACAAAGTTGTGGTAAACGAATCTTTTTTGCGGGAAAACAAAATTGATAACCCGATAGGAACAAAACTTCTCACCAGGGGCAACGCCGAGATTATTGGTGTCGTCAAAGACTTTCATTATAAAGCGGTCAACCATCCAATTGCAGCATTAGCTATCCGGAATGATCCTTCTACTTCTTACTGCTTAGTCAATTTGCAAACCACTAATTTCAATTCGTTGCACAATACCATTCAGAAAATTAAAAAAGAAATCACCGAACTCTCACCATCTTTCCCTGTCGAAATTGCGTTCTTCGATCAGGCCATTGAGAAGATGTACCAGTCTGAGATTTTGTTCAAAAAAACATTTTCATTGTTTGCCGGTATTGCGATTGTGATTTGTTGTTTAGGAATTTTAGCCATGTCACTATTTGCCTGCCAGCGCCGTGTGAAAGAAATCGGTATCCGTAAAGTAAACGGAGCCAAAGTATCTGAAATACTAACTATGTTGAACAAAGACTTTGTTAAATGGGTCGCCATTGCCTTTGTAATTGCCACGCCCGTTGCGTATTACGTCATGCACAAATGGCTCGAAAACTTTGCTTATAAAACGGAACTGAGCTGGTGGATTTTTGCACTGGCCGGTTTGCTTGCATTGGGAATCGCTTTATTGACAGTTAGCTGGCAAAGCTGGAAAGCGGCAACGAGGAATCCGGTAGAGGCGCTGAGGTATGAATAAATAATATTCTAAAAAACAACGATTATGAAAAACAATGAAATAAAATTAATTTTCCGGGGACTAAAAAAGAATAAGATTGTATTATCAATCAATATTCTGGGCCTTGCAATCGGTTTTGCATTTGTAATTCTGGCAGGAAGATACGTTTATACCGAAATGACTTTCGACCATTTTCATGAAAACCATAAAACGTTATACAGGGTTGAGTGGACGACTTCCGACAAATTTACAAGTTCAACGCCAAATATTATGCATTCATGGCTGACAAGCAAAATTCCGGAGGTTAAACACGTAACAAGAATTATAAATGATGCGGGTGGCCTAATGAAACGTAACATCATGTACAATAATACAAAGTATAACGTTAATAACCCGTTGATTGTAGACTATGATTTTTTCGGCATGTTCTCTTTCAAGGTTCTGTTGGGTGAAATTAAATCATTTGAAAACGATAAATATTCTGCAGCGCTTACGAGACCGTTTGCAACGAAAGTTTTTGGGGCTGACAATCCGGTTGGGAAAACCATAAGTTATAAAGGTGAATTGTTTATTGTGCGGGCAGTTTTGGATGAACCCCCGGCAAATTCATCTGTGAAATTTGAAATGTTATTGCCCATCGCCAACATTCCGTCATATGCAACCATGGATTGGCAAAATAATACCCTGGAAACATTTATCCAGTCCCACGCCGGAATATCGCCTTTGGCGCTTCAACAAAAAATACACGATGGAATCATATCCGAATTTAATTTATTAGGTTACACCGAGCAGGCTGCAACAAGGCATTTTCGTTTAAACCCTCTCGATAAAATCTATTATTCAGATATTTTATATGATAATGTTTGTATTCATGGCAACAGCCGGAATACGTTGATGTTACTGAGCCTGGCAATACTTGTTTTGATAATAGCCATGTTTAATTATACAAATGCTGTTTTAGCGAATGCTACTGAAAACATGAAAGGGATTGGCATCAGGTCGGTAGTCGGGGCATCAAGACTGCGCAATATTGGTTATATGATCTGTCAATCAGTTTTGCCATGCATCATTGCCATGGCACTTGCTGTTTTCTTTACCCTGTCAATAGAAAATGTAACGGGACAAGTTTTGAGTATCCCTTTGGTAAAAATGCGAATTCTTCATTTTATGACCATTATTGGAAGCACCCTGCTGTTTGGCATTTTAGTTGGCATTTGGCCCGCTGTAAAATTAACTTCAGGTAAAATCACGGATTTGCTGAACGAAAGAACTAAATCCGGGGAAAATACAACAGGTATTGGAAACGTATTTTCGGTTGCACAGTTTGCCGCCTCAATTGTACTGATAATCTCAGTATTTTCCATGTATAAACAAATTGATTTTGTTCTGAAGCAAAGCGGGAAAAACATGGATGAAGAGTTTGTTGTGTATATGCCTTTGGCCAACCGGACGGAGCAAAAAGGCGGGAATATTGCTACCATTCAGGAAGCATTAAAATTGTTACCTGAAGTTAAAGGTGTCAGTACAGGGCTAAGTCTGCCAGGGGATGAGTTTTATTCCAATCTGAGAGGTCTGCCATTAAAATATGATGAAGAAGAAAGAACTGTCGACGTCAATCATGATATGGTTGATGCCGGATATCCGGAAGTGATGGGATATAAAATTAAAAAAGGAAAGTCCTTTGATGCCAGCCTCAAATTGGATTACAAAAGTTATTTGGTAAACGAAGCGTTTATTAAAAAATATGGTATACACGATATCTCTGTTGCACAATTGAACGGCTCGCCGATTATTGGGGTGATGCAGGACTTCCATTATAATTCGTTGCATAAAGAGATCGAACCTTTGGCAATACGGTACGAAAACTCGTACCAGTCACGAATAGTGGTTAAACTGGCACCCCCTGCAAATGGATCTTTTTCAGAAATCATTAAAAAGATAAACAAAGTTGTTGATAGTGTTGACAATACTGCAGTGACTGATATTCTTTTCCTTGACCAGCATATTGCGGCACTTTATGATAAGGAAATTAAGATGTCGAAGATACTTTTTGTATTGGCATTCTTCTCCATCCTGATTTCGTGTATGGGGCTTTTTTCTATGTCTCTTTTTATCACCGAAAAAAGAACCAAAGAAATCGGCATCCGCAAAGTCAACGGCGCCAAAATATCTGAGGTATTGGTTATGCTCAACAAAGACTTTGTGAAATGGGTTGCAATTGCTTTTGTAATAGCCTGTCCCATTGCATGGTATATTATGAATAAATGGCTCGAAAATTTTGCCTATAAAACAGAACTGAGTTGGTGGATTTTTGCCCTAACCGGTTTGCTGGCCTTGGGAATTGCCTTGCTTACGGTGAGTTGGCAAAGCTGGAAAGCTGCAACGAGGAACCCGGTTGAAGTATTGAGGAATGAATAATAATGTCAGAATCATGATTCAGAATTGGTTGGAAAGCAGCAAGGAATTTGTTGTTTGCAAGACAAAGACTCTGGCGTAATAACTAATATCAACTTTTTGATAATATAATAAACACCGTATGCATGAATTAAAATTTGCTTTCAGAAGCTTATTGAAAAGACCATTCTTAAATCTTATTAAAATTGTAGGGTTAAGCCTTGCATTATGTGGAATATTGATTATTGTCCTGTTCCTAAAAAATGAATTGACTTATGATAGTTTTCACAAAAAATCAGATAGAATATATCGCCTAACAATTACGGATCCAGACTTCTTTGAAGGAAAACATTTTGCGATTGTACAAAATCCTGATTATATTCCCAAAATGGCTGCATATTTTCCTGAAATCGAAAATTATGTAAGATTGGTTCCAATTATGGGTGGTGTAGTAAAGCTGAAAGAAAATTTCATTAAGGTCAATCAGGCTTTTCAATATGACAGTACTTTCTTTAGCGTGTTTGATTCTGAGTTGTTAGTTGGCAATCCGGCAAATATATTGGATCAACCAGGTTTAATGGTTGTATCCGAAAGTTTTGCTAAAAAAGTATTTGGAAACCAAAATCCGGTAGGTCAGATATTGACCTTGCCGGATGGACAATATTATGGCAAGAGCATAGACTTTACGATAAAGGCAGTTATGAAAGATTTTTCTCAAAGTAGCCATTTTCATCCTGAATTTATAGTTACTCCCGTAGATAAAGGTGAATTCAATAGATGGGTATGGACATATTTATTATTATCAAATGCTGCTAATCCTCATAATGTACTATTACGATTTAAGGATTTTATTGCAATTCAAACAGGGAAGAAAGTTATAGAAATAAAAACAAAAGCTTATCTGCAAAAGATTACTAATATACATTTACATTCCAATAAATTTCGGGAGATAGAGCCGAACAGCAATATGTCCGTTATATTTACTCTTTCTGTTGCTGTCCTGTTGATATTGTTAATGGCAATTACCAATTATGTAAATCTTAATATCAGTATGGCAGTTTTTAATGAAAAATACCTTTATATTAATAACGTGTTTGGTTCCTCAAAGTGGATGAAGATTAAATATTTTATATCAGAAAGTATTATTATTGCTATAATATCTATTGTTATTTGTGGATTCATTACTTCGTTGGCTCATATTACTATTCAAAAATATTTTACGTTAAATCTTTTCAACGGCAATGCTCCTTTGATTTTATCGGTTGTAGTATTGTTTGGTTTCGTTAGCATTCTCTCAGGCATTTTGATATTGTTAAAGCAAGAAATAAACATTTTAAAATCAGGTTTTAATGAGAATAAAAGCAATCTCAACAGAAAAGGGGTAAGTAAAAGTCTTATAGTATTACAATATGCAATTTCAATAGCACTTATTGTTGCAGTATTTGTAATTCACCGACAAACTAACTATGCACTCGAAAGCAGCATGGGAGTTAAGGATAATAATCTGATTTGTTTTGAAAATGTGCATAGCAGTGTTCAGCAGAAATTTGAAATATTTAAGACAGAACTCCTAAAATATCGTTCCATTGAATCTGTTTCGGCAATGCTTGCACCTCCCGGAGGCGAGGCCAACGATATGTTTAACTTTACAATGGAGGGCTATATTAAAAATGAAACAAATGAAGTTAATAATAAGATTGGTATTTTACCATGCGACTACTCTTTTGCCAGCATATTTAATTTACATTTCCTAAGTGGTAATAATTTTTCTGAAAAGAACGAAGACAACGAAGGTTCGGGAGAGTATATAATAAACGAATCAGCAATGAAAAGGCTGCATTATACGAATCCTGATAAAATAATTGGAAAAGAGTTCGCACTCATATTTGGTAATAATTTAATTAAAATTCCAAAAGGAAAAATTATTGGTGTGGTTAAAGACTTTCATCTTTCCAGCATTAAGAAAAAAGTTGAGCCTTTGGTATTATTTAAACGCAAAGATCTTTGGCTTATAGATTTTGTAGTTTCATTTCGGCCAGACATGCGAGTAACAGCATTGTCTGACATTGAACGAGTATGGAAAAAAATGTTTCCGGAGCACCTATTTCAATACGAGTATGTAAATTCAATGTACACGGACCTTTATAAAACAGAACTTTTACAAGCTAAGTTACTCTCAATTTTTACTTTTATAGCCTTATTTATATGCTCTATGGGTCTTCTCGGGATGTCGCTATTAACAACTCAACGTCGCATCAAGGAGATAGGAATGCGCAAAGTAAACGGAGCCAGAATAGACCAAATTATGATCATGATCAACCGAGACTTTGTAAAATGGGTGACCATTTCCTTTGTAATTGCTACGCCAATTGCATATTACACCATGAATAAATGGCTCGAAAATTTTGCCTACAAAACCGAATTGAACTGGTGGATTTTTGTCCTGGCAGGATTATTGGCTTTGGGAATTGCCTTGCTTACGGTTAGTTGGCAAAGCTGGAAAGCGGCGACGAGGAACCCGGTTGAGGCGCTGAGGTATGAGTGATTCTCACCCCAAACTGCTGAATGGGATTGACTTAAAAATTATATCTATGATTTTTGAAAATAGAAGATAAGGGAAAAAGCAGATCAATTATGCACAAAACTACAAGTGGAGATCCAAAGTTCCCTTCAGGGAATTTAGGGGTGGAACCAAGCTGGAAAGCGGCAATAAGCGGCAATAAGTAATCCGGTCGACGCGTTGAGGCATGAATAATGTCGGAATCGGGATCTGCAGGATCAAGATGATGAAAGGACTAACCGGATAAATTTAAAGGACAATTTTTAAGAAAGTGGTAATTTTGTAAAATGTAAAATACATATAATCAAGATTGTAATAGAAATAATGGATTTTAATAAAGTTAAGCATTTCAGCATTAAATATATTAAAGAGACTAACATTTAATAATCAGGATTATGAATAAAATCTTTTTCAAAATCGCGTTACGCAATTTGTGGCGCAATAAAACGTATAGTATTCTCAATTTTCTATGCCTTACTTTTGGGCTAACCTGTGCAATTATTGCCGTGCTTCAGATTATGAATGCTTTTAGTTACGACAAGTTTCATCAGAATTACAATCGTTTGTACGAGATTGAGGCTTATGTGACTTATTTTAATGGCGACCGCTTTCCCAAAGAATATCTTTCGGCATCGCTGGGGGATGTGCTAAAAGAGCAGGTGCCCGAAATCGAAAAGATTACACGGATTGCCGAAAGGGACTATACATTTGTAGTTGATAATAAGTCTTTTACCGAGAATGGTATTTATGCTGATAAGAACTTCCTCGATGTATTTACTTTTCCTCTTATACAGCCAAATAATCACACCGTTTTGAGCGATGTTAATTCAATCGTGATTTCGGAGCGAATGGCAAAGAAATTTTACGAAAACACGGATTGTATTGGTAAGTCGCTGATTCTTAAAGATGGTGCAAAGCAGGAGGCTTATAAAATCGCGGGTGTGCTCAAAAAGATACCATCACAATCGTTTTTGCAATTTGATTTTGTAATCCCATTCCCAAAGTTTTTGGCCCAAAATAGTTGGGCTAACGAAACGGGGGCTACGGCGAATCAGATTTGGGTTCAGTTAAAAAATAATGTTAACAACAGGTTTGTTGAAAGTAAGATTAAAAACCTGATTAAAAATCAGGAAACCACCTTAAATCAGGAATTGTTTCTGTTTCCGCTTAAAGAAAAAATACTTTACTCTTATGCAAGCGGAAAACGGGTATGGCGGGAAATGCAGTACGTCGTGATCGTTGGATGTATTGGTTTTGCCATCCTTTTAATTGCCTGTTTTAATTTTATAAATCTTGCCATTGCACTTAATATCAAGCGATATAAGGAAGTTGGCATTAAAAAAGTAGTGGGTTCGGATAAATCGGCTATTCTGATACAATTCTTAGGCGAAACCTTTATTCTTACTCTAATAAGCCTTTTGAGCGCGATCGTGTTTGTCAAGCTACTTCTTACAGGGTTCAATACTATGTTTGGAGGTGATATTCATTTTCAGTTGTCGGACTTTCGTATCATTTTAATTTTCATTGCTATTACTTTATTTACAGGATTCCTTTCCGGTTTACTTCCGGCCTTATACCTCGCTTCTTCAAATCCCATCAGTGTGTTGAAAGGCCAGATAATTACCAACCACAGTTACAGCATCTTTAGGCAAGGACTCATTGTATTTCAATTTACAATACCTATCGTGCTGATTATTTGCATGATGATAATAAAGACTCAGGATAGATACATGCGTGATTTCGATGCCGGAGTCGATAAAGACAAGCTAATCATTCTTGATAATTCGGCAAATATTCAGAAACATGCCGAAAGCGTAAAAGCTGAATTACTTGCGATCCCGGGTATTGACGCTGTCAGCTTTACAAGTTGTATTCCAACACGTGGAACCAGGGTTTCGAATGACATAAGCTGGGAAGGGAAGGATGCTTCCGAAAAGTTACACTTCTGGTGTATCAATTCTGATTTTGATTACAACAAAGCGGTGAAGATCAAGATAGTTGACGGACGGTTCTTTGATAGTTCTTTCCCTACTGATTCTGCTAATTATGTGATTAATGATATAGCGGCAAAGGTGATGAAGAATAAAAACCCGATTGGCACTACCCTCACGCTCGACGGGAAAAAAGGCACTGTTGTTGGCGTATTTACAGACTTCCATGCCTTGGATCTGGCGGGTCCTTTCGTGCCTACTGTTATTCGCATTAAGCCTGACGACCGGCAACAATTGTTGATTAAATATTCTTCCGGAAGTTATTCTTCAATAACCGATAAAATACGCCGGATTTACAAACATTACGAGCCGGATAATCAATTTCAGGCCAGGACGTTTCGGGATCTTTCAGAATTTTCGGGATTAAACCTGCCTTCAAACCTTGTCGGAGTAGCTTTTATTATTGCACTGATGCTGGCGTGCTTAGGTTTGTTTGGACTTGCATCGTTTACCGCTGAGAGCCGGACGAAGGAAATTGGGATCAGAAAGGTGAATGGTGCAACTACGCCATCAATTATGCGCCTGTTGCTGAGCAGCTACACCAGATGGCTAATCATTGCATTTCTTATTGCCTTGCCCTTTGCCTTCGCATTGGGGAAAATCTTCCTTGGAAGGTTCTTCTTCCATACAACAATGCCCTATTGGACATTTATTATTGGTCCTGCCATTGCCTTTGCTGTTGCTTTACTGACCGTTAGTTCGCAGGCATGGAGTGTTGCCAACCGAAATCCGGTTAAATCGCTCCAATATGAATAGTGAGGAAAATGAAAATTTCGAATGCGAAGGTACTTAGGTAATGAGAAATAAATAATGTCGTAAAACGTTCTTCGTCTCCTCTGAACTAGTCTCTTCCTTTTAGGATGAATTTTATTAAACCGGACTATATTATAATGTTCTATTTTAGAAAATAAATCATTTTTTGGGAGAACTCCCCCTTTGAAAAAGCATAGCCGTCAGGCTAAAGTGTGTATGTAACAGATATTAAGACCCTTCGGCGCTTTTGGTGGAGTGTTGATTTTTTATGTATAAAGAAAGGGGTATCCTTTCCGATTTTTCGAGTTCATTCTCGG
>JAATGF010000159.1 GCA_015654795.1 Bacteroidales bacterium | reverse complement strand
TTTTCAGCTATGATCCATAGTAAGCCGTATTTTTCGATTAAAAGGGGATTTTGTCGTGCACCCAAGGGGATTATGCCAGTTTTCCGGCACCTCTGTGAGAGGCTACAAAATCAGGGAACGAATAACACTAAAACGCATGTGCTGACCACTATGATCTATCGGCAAGTGGTATAAGCATATTATTGTAAATATACATTGTTTTTGAATACGTTATGCATTTTAAGTCCATTTATTTGGCGCTATAAAAGACTTTTTACGGCTAAAGGTCATTAAAAAAGCCGGTTTTATAAAGACCGGCTTTTTTTAAGATGTATTAACCAGGTATTATTTCACAACAATATTGATAATCTTATTGGGAACGATAATGACTTTCGCTATCGATTTTCCTTCAATCCATTTATTGGTGTGTTCATCGGCAAGAACAGCTTTTTCGATGTCGCTGTTTAGCAGATCGATAGGGAGCATGATTTTAAACCGCGCCTTTCCATTAAACGAAACGGGGTATTCAAAAGTATCTTCAGTCAGATAGGATTCCTCGAATACGGGCCATGGCGCGAAGGTAAGTACTGTTTTATTTCCGTAAAGCTCCCAGAGTTCTTCCGCAAGATGTGGGGCAAAAGGGGCTAAAAGCTGGAAAAAAGTTACGGCTGTTTCGTGATTTACCTTACCAACTTTGTAACAATGGTTTGTAAAGACCATCATCTGAGAAATGGCGGTATTGAATTTCATATCGCGGATATCATCACTCACTTTGCGGATCGTCTGATGAAGAATTTTCAGTGTCTCTTTCGACTCTTTGCCATCGGCAATATTGGTCACTTCGCCAAAGAAGGCAACCACCCTGCGCAGGAAATTATATACGCCTTTAACGCCGTTTTCAGTCCATGGTTTTGTGGCATCGAGCGGCCCGATAAACATTTCGAACAGACGCAGGGAATCGGCTCCATAGTTGAGAACAACATCGTCGGGGTTGACCACGTTTTTCAGCGATTTCGACATCTTCGCAACGATCTGTTTGAGCTCTTCGCCCGTAACAGTGCTGAAATATTTCCCATCACGCTCTTCTACCTGATCGGAAGGAACTTTTGACCCTGATGCTGTTTCGTATGCAAATGCGAGGATCATCCCCTGATTGAACAACTTCTGAAAAGGTTCACTTGTTGAAACAATGCCCAGATCGAAGAGTACCTTGTGCCAAAAGCGGCTGTAAAGCAAGTGTAATACAGCATGTTCCGCACCACCAACATAAAGATCGACAGGCATCCAGTATTTTTCGGCAACTTTGCTGAAAGGGGCTTCATCGTTTTTAGGATCTGTAAACCGGAGGTAATACCAACACGAACCTGCCCATTGAGGCATCGTATTGGTTTCGCGACGTCCTTTTCTGCCGTTTTTATCCGTGACAATCAGCCAGTCTCCTGCGTTCGAGAGTGGTGATTCGCCCGATTCACCGGGCAAATATTTCTCAACGACAGGCAGGGCAAGCGGCAATTCTGCATCGGTCAATACGCTTACCTCACCATCTTCCCAGTGAATCACCGGAAAAGGCTCTCCCCAATATCTTTGACGGCTGAATAACCAGTCGCGCAGTTTATAGTTAATGGTTGACTTGCCAAGCCCGTTTGATTCGAGCCAACTTGTAACCGTTTTAATTCCCTCTTGCTTCGAGAGTCCGTTAATATCAATGCCGATTGCTGCATTCGAAGAGTTGATATAAGCGCCGTCTTCGGTCCAACATGCTTCGCCTGCGAGAACTTTTGCGCGGATTTCTTCATTTGCATTTCCCGGATCGAGGATACAAATGATCGGGATGTTAAAGGTTTGGGCAAATTCGAAGTCACGCGTGTCGTGTGCAGGAACCGCCATGATCGCTCCTGTTCCGTAACCCATTAAAACATAGTCGGCTACCCAAATCTGTATTTTTGCACCATTGATCGGATTGATTGCATAACGACCTGTGAAAACGCCGGTCTTCCCTTTTGCAAGATCAGTTCTGTCAAGATCGCTTTTTAATGCGGCATTCCTGATGTAATCTTTCACGGCGTCATGTTGCCCGGAAGTGGTGATCTCGTTTACCAACTCATGTTCGGGGGCGAGAACCATATAAGTTGCGCCAAATAAGGTGTCGGGTCGTGTGGTGTAAACGCGCAGTTTTTTGTCGGTTCCATCGATCGCAAAATCAATTTCGGCTCCTGTCGAACGACCAATCCAGTTACGCTGCATATCCTTTACTCCGGCAGGCCAGTCAAGCTGATCAAGCCCTTCGAGTAATCGTTCTGCATAATGAGGTATCCGAAGCATCCACTGTTTTAAGTATCTGCGTTCTACCTCTTTAGTTCCGCATTTTTCGTGCGAGCCGTCATTTAAAACCTCTTCGTTGGCGCAAACCGTTTTGCAGGTACGGCAATACCAAACCTGTGCGTTATCGTAATAAGCAAGTCGTTTTCCGGCAATATAGTCCTGAACTGCAGCTTCTCCCCGAGTTTTTACATCTTCGGGAATGGGAAGTTCACTGATATTTCTCCCCTTATTTTGTTCCTTATCGAACCATGTATTAAATAAACGGGTAAAAATCCATTGTGTCCATTTAAAGTATTTGGGGTCGGTGGTATTGATTTCGCGTTCCCAGTCATAGCTCAACCCAAGGGATTGAATCTGGCGGCGAAAAGTATCGCAGTTTTTTTGTGTGGTGATGGCGGGATGGGTCCCCGTCTGAATTGCATATTGCTCTGCCGGCAAACCAAAGGCATCCCAGCCCATTGGATGAAGCACATTGAAGCCATTGGCCCGTTTGTACCGGCATATAATATCGGTGGCGGTATAGCCTTCAGGATGGCCAACATGTAAGCCTGCACCTGAAGGGTAGGGGAACATATCAAGACAATAGAATTTTGGTTTTGAAAGGTCTATTTCCGATTTAAATGTCTTGTTATCGGCCCAGTATTGTTGCCATTTCTTTTCAATATCTTTGAAATTATAATCCATCTGTTTTGAGCGTATTCGTTCATTTCCAATAAAGCTGCGAAATTAATGCTTTATTTGCTCTCATCTCCGGCGATAATGAAGAATTGTACTAAAAAAGAGCAATCGGGAGATTGATACAATCGGGATTTTGCCAAAATCAGAGCGTTCATAACTCTGATTTAAATCATTAAAACGTGAAAACATGTTAGATAACACTATTTGGAATAGTGTAATCTATTGAAATATACTATTATATAGTTTCGTTGATTTAGTTTGTTTTTGAATATGGTGAAAAAGAAATCTGTAAATTTGAATATATTTAAATGAGTACCTGAATGAATAGGAACACTGGTTTGAATAATTAAGAACTAAAACAAAATTTAAGATGAATGCAGGAATAGATATTTTTATGGAAGGGCTTAAGGCCCGCACTCCGGGGGAGAATGAGTTTCATCAGGCCGTTTTGGAAGTTGTGGAAACGGTTTGGGATGTTTACGATGCAAATCCGCGTTATAAACAGGCGAAGATTCTGGAACGGATGGTTGAGCCTGAGCGGACAATCATGTTCAGAGTTCCGTGGACCAATGATAAAGGGGAAGTTGAGATTAATCGTGGCTATAGGGTTGAATTCAACAGTGCTTTAGGCCCATACAAAGGTGGTTTGCGGTTTCATAAGAGTGTAACTTTAAGCATTCTGAAATTTCTGGGTTTTGAACAGACATTCAAAAATAGTCTTACAACCCTTCCGATGGGCGGTGGAAAAGGGGGTTCTGATTTTAGTGCGAAAGGTCGTAGCGACAATGAGATTATGCGATTCTGTCAATCGTTTATGACTGAACTGTTTCGTCATATTGGTCCAAATACAGATGTTCCTGCCGGTGATATTGGCGTTGGCGGCCGCGAAATAGGTTTCCTTTTTGGCCAGTATAAACGGATCAGAAACGAATTTACAGGCGTTCTTACCGGTAAGGGACTTGGCTGGGGTGGGTCTTTAGTTCGTCCCGAAGCAACGGGCTATGGCGCTGTTTATTTTGTTGAGCATATGCTAAAGGAGATTGGAGAAACGTTAAAAGGAAAAACTTTTGCTGTTTCGGGTTTCGGAAATGTGGCCTGGGGTGCGATCAGTAAAATTAATGAGTTGGGCGGAAAAGTTGTAACGATCTCAGGACCTGATGGATATATTTATGATCCCGATGGCGTTTCAGGCCGGAAGGTCGAATATTTGCTTGAGTTGCGCGAAAGTAACAACGATGTGGTTGCTCCTTATGCCGAAGAGTTTGGGGCAAAGTTCTTTCCCGATGCGAAACCCTGGGAAACGAAAGTTGATATTGCAATGCCTTGCGCCACTCAGAATGAACTTGATGAAGCGGATGCACGAATGCTGAACAAAAATGGTTGTTTCTTAATCGCTGAAGTTTCAAATATGGGATGTACTTCTGACGCGGTGAATTATTTCGTAAATAATAAACTCACTTTCGCTCCGGGCAAGGCTGTCAATGCGGGGGGAGTAGCGGTATCGGGATTAGAGATGTCGCAAAATAGTATGCGCTATAACTGGACCAGCGAAGAGGTTGATAAACGGCTTCACCTGATTATGCAGGATATTCACGACACATGTACAAAATATGGCAAATCAGATGGTTATATCAATTATGTGAAAGGAGCCAATGTTGGCGGTTTCGTTAAGGTTGCGGAAGCAATGCTTGCCCAGGGATTGGTGTAAATATATGCTGTTGCTTGTGGAGAGGTACGGTGATTTGTTTATAAGAGACGCAGGGCCGTATATTTGTAAGAGGCGCACGGCCGTTTATTTGTAGAGACGCACGGCCGTATATTATAAGAGACGCACGTCCGTTTATTTGTAGGAGACGCAGGGCCGTATATTATAAGAGACGCACGGCCGTGCGTCTCTACAACACAATTAATTGGATAAAAGACATAAAGAAGGGATCAGATTGAATTGTTGCGGAGATTTATAAAAATAACTCGTTTGATACAACGCTGATTTTTTCAGGTAAAGAATTTATTGTTTTGAACCCTACCTGGCATAGAGCAGGGAAATGAAATGATGGGGCGATAAGGCGATGGGGAGAAAAGGCGATAGGGCGCAAGGGCGATAGGGAGATGGAGAGACAGAGGGA
>JAATGF010000005.1 GCA_015654795.1 Bacteroidales bacterium | reverse complement strand
TGTCGCCCGCTTTTGAATGGGTATTGAAAGTATAATTTCCGGTGATGCTTTTGTAAGTATGCTGTTCCTCAAAATGTTTATGGTCGATGATAATTGATAACGCACAGCCGGCAATATGCCCGTTAACCTTAACCACAATTTGTCCCTCGGGAAACTTGCTTAGTAAAGACCGTATTTGTGCCTCTTCCCAGTAAGGATCGGGTATCGCCTGATACGCAATGATCATTGCCTGTTTTAATTCCTGGTAATCATCAATCGTCAAAAAGGCAAGTTCAATATCTTTTATTTTTAGTTTCATCTGTTAATAATTTGATTTTTAATCCCGCAGGGCGGGAGATGGAATCGAAGATCAGCGAAGCTAATAGCCATGAAGATATTCTCATCTTCGATTTCCAAAGGGTTTCTGAAAACACCTCAATAATTTAATCCTTATCATTGTTCATTGGGCCGCAGAATTGACAGGAAACATTAATCTTCAAAGTAAAATTAACGTTTTTCGTTCAATCCGACAACCCCGTCAGCAGCGGAACAAATACAAATCCGCCTTTATCGTCCTCAGTATATTCAGTTTCTGTAATACGGGTGATGATTTTCATAATCTGATGGTCACTTTGGCCTACAGGAATCACCATGATTCCCCCAATCTTTAGTTGCTGTTTAAGTGGTTCGGGAACAAACGAGGCTCCAGCCGTGACAATAATTTTATCAAACGGGCCATAGGTTGGAAGTCCAAGATATCCGTCGCCATAGAAGAATTGCGGGCGAAAGCCCAATACAGGAAGGAGGTTACGTGCAAAATCGTACAGGGCTTTTTGTCTTTCAATTGTATAAACAATAGCTCCCATCCGACATAACACAGCAGATTGATAGCCTGATCCTGTACCAACTTCAAGAACCTTATCGAATTTCTTAATCTGCAAAGATTGTGTTTGAAAAGCAACGGTGTATGGCTGTGAAATAGTTTGTCCTGAGGCAATCGGGAAAGCCTTGTCACTATACGCAAACTGGATAAAACTATTATCCATAAACAAATGCCGCGGAATCGAGCCGATCGCTTCGAGTACCCCGTCGTCGGTAATCCCCTTCTGTTTGATTTCTGCAATCAATTTACGCCGCATCCCCTGATGCCTGAAAGTATCCTCTATCTGAGCCATTTGCTGTCTAAAATCAAAAATTATCGCCAAACTTTCTTCGATTACACATCATCCTGCCCTGAAAGTCAAGTGCAGATTGGAACCAAAGACTCCGGCCGATTGAAAAAGAAGTACAAAATTACCATAAAATCGGGCTTTGTCAACATTAGATGGTTGATAAAAACAAGACTGGGTATAGTAAAGCAAGGAAGTATAAAAGTATATTTGTTTCAGAATGTTAAGCGCTGCCATAATATTACCCGGTGAAGCAGAAATGCTTTCGTTTGATTCACTTCGTGCGATCAAAGGAGTGGAATGGGATGGAATATTTTATTCCGGAGAAAAAAAACATCTTACTTTCGATCGGGCGCTCATCTTCTCGTCACCCGAAATTATCCCGTTAATTTGTGATCTTTTAATCGTGGTTGATCCGCTGTACTGTACATTCGATTACCTGTCGTTTGCCATACGAAACGGATGCCATTTATTCCTGTCAGATAAGCTAATTCTTACAACCGACGAACGTAAACAACTGATTCATTTGGCTAATGAAGGAGGAACTTATATTCAGATTCAAAACGACTTTCTTTTTCATCCTTTCCAGGAAAAAACCAGAAGCCAGACTAACCGCACCTGTTTTATTGAAGCGACACAATCAGCCCCTGCAAAGCCTGATCGTTTGAATGAGTTGCTTTTAAATAATCTGCTTATGATTCTCAGGGCAGCCGGATCGCCAATACATAAGCTTAGTGTTTTTTGCGGTACAGTTCCATCAAAGCAGCCCGATGTTGTAAATATTCATATCAATTTTAAAAACGGCTCAGTTGCCACATTGACGCTTAAATTTATTGAACAGCAGGAAACACATATAATGTCGATTCATGCACGGGGTCAGGCTACAACCTTTGATTTTCTAAAGAATAAGATTAGTCATTTCCCGGAAAAAGAATTGGAAAGAGTTGTATCTAAGAAATCTCCCGATCCGTTACAAGAGCAGATCACCGACTTCGTTAAAAATATTACGCAAAAGAACAATCCGGGATTTAGTCTCGATGACGAAATACAGGTTTTTCTATTGATGGAGAAAATTAAGGAAAAGATTGAAATCAATTCATTTACAGCGCACTAATATCTTCACCCAATGAAAATATCACACCTTGCAATTTGGACAAATGATCTGGAACGGTTGCGTGATTTCTATTGCAACAACTTTGGAGCAAAATCGAATGAAAAATACATTAATCCAGTAAAGCAATTCTCGTCTTACTTTCTGACTTTCGAAAACGGAGATTGCAGTCTGGAACTGATGAGCAAACCGGATCTTGATAATTCTGTCAAACCGGAATCGAAAGTTACAACAGGATTGGCTCATTTTGCCTTCTCAGTAGGATCGAAAGAGAAGGTTGATTTATTTACGGAACAACTACGCGAGGCAGGCTACAAAGTGATTGGAGAACCAAGACATACCGGAGATGGATTTTATGAGGGTGTTGTTACCGATCCTGACGGGAATATTGTAGAGATTACGATATAAGAAAGAAGAAACCAGACAACAGGAATAGTAAGGTGCGAGCGTGAAATAATGGATCAAGACAGAATTCCGGGGGGAAAGATATTTAAGAATGCATAATAATATAGATTTAAACACGGATGCCGGTTTCATGAAGGTTAGGAAAGAAATACAGATTCTGAAACTTCTACCCATATCAAATCCCTCACGGGATTTTGAGAATTAAGAATTATGTTTCAGAGCAGAGAGAAGGCATGCCTCGTTTTTACGGGTTCAGGAAACGTCTTATGGCCTTTTTGCCTGATACCCTGTAATCCACCCATGAAATTGTCACCGGAGGAAAGAACCCGATTTCGGTACGGAGTTGGTCAGGAGTTGGTCAGGACCAGATACGAAGGAAGTGGGGTGCCTTTATCGATA
>JAATGF010000168.1 GCA_015654795.1 Bacteroidales bacterium | reverse complement strand
TGCTTGTCTTCAATGACCCATTCTACAACTTCTCCCTTCTGGAATTCCATTGCTTGTGCGACGGCCGAGGGAAAATTAATATACCACTGCTCGCTGGCAGTTCTCTTAATCAATTGAATTTTTGTAGGAAATCCCATGGCACTTGAATGTTAAAAATAAAACTAGTCATATAACTAGTTTCAAAAGTAATAAAAAAAACCAACAGACCGCAATATCTATTGATTTTTTTTATCTAGTTAAAGCCAAACTCCAGCCTATGGATTTCCAATCCATAGTGGTTTAGTTGTTAGCTCTTTCTTCCCAGATTTTTGGATCACGGTGAGTACAGATAACCACAATAACCAACTACTACTCGTTCACGTTCTTCTTCAACTACAAAATGAATCATATACATGTCTTTCGTTGCAAAATGGTCAGTAGCAACTGGGCAATGAGCGTACACCAGATTTGTCTGCGAATTGCGTTTTCACTTTCGCCATAGAAGCAATGTAATTGAAAGTTTTGCTTCATCCTGATACTCCTCGTTTGCAACAGCCTGTTCCGAGTATTGAAAAAGTGTTAAGATGTCAGTCGTTTGTAACAATATTTGTTGGCAACCGTAAATGGGATTAGCGTTTATTCCGAAGAGCGCCTTACAATAGGTTACGGGTATACAAACAATTCATTCCCTGCGAGCATTACAGAGGCTGATATTCTTACCCTTACTTATTACGATACTTATGGCTTCCCTGGCGCACAGGCATTTGATAATAGTGCCGGCAATATATCGGGCTACGACGAAGGCACAACATATGAAGGAACGAACCGCTATTATTTCGAGAAGTTAAAAGGGCAGGTTACCGGCACCAAAACAAAGGTACTGGAGACAACCACTTTTCTTACATCTACCAATTATTACGACGACCACTACCGCGTAATACAGACACTGCGGGATATCTACACGCCAGATGCAATCTATTCCGAAGTTGCCTCAACACTTTACGACTTCCCGGGAAAAGTCAAACAAACAAAACAATCGCAAACCGTTAACAGTGTCACCACCACGGTTGATAAATATCTCACCTACGACCATGCAGGACGTTTGAAAACAATCGAACAGCAGATCGCTGGCGATGCAACAAATGGCAGGGTAACCGTGGCTGAGAACAGCTATAACGAGATCGGGCAGCTGATCGATAAGAAGTTGCATAAAGCAGGTTCGTACAATTATTTACAGAGTGTCGATTACACTTACAATATCCGGGGATGGCTAACATCTATAAACAATCCTGATGCCCTTTCTACATTACAAACAGGTGACCCGAATATCGATTTGTTTGGCGAAAAACTGCTTTATCAGACTACAGAATCGGGTCTGAACAGCAGTTATACTCCGCAGTTCAACGGTAATATCTCAGCAATGGTCTGGAACAGTACACAGAAAACAAAACAAGGCTACGCCTTTACCTATGACGGGTTGAGCCGCCTTACCCTGGGCGATCATAAGGATTACACTACCGCATGGGTTGACAATAACAATTACGAAGAGAAGTCGCTCGCATACGATAAGAACGGCAATATCAACCGGCTGATCCGCACAAACAGCACTGCGGGCGAAATAGCCAATTACATATATACTTACAGCGGCAATAAGTTATCAAGTATCAACAGCGGAACGGCTTATGTATACGGCCTGAACGGAAATACCACCACCGATGGTTTGCGCGGAGTAACAGTTGCCTACAATATTTTAAATTTGCCCAAAACGGTAAGCAAAAGTTCTGATATTATTTCCTACATTTACTCCGCCGCAGGTGAGAAGTTGGCGAAGAAAATGAAAGACAACACTTATCAGTATTATGCAGGGAATATGGTATACAAGAACGATAAATCGCTTAACTATTTGTTGTTCGAGGAAGGGTTGGTAACCAAAACTTCATCAGTATATTCGTATGAGTACCACCTTAAAGATCACCTTGGCAATACACGGGTAACCTTCCAGCCTAACGGCAGCACCACTACGACTACACAGGTAGCCGAGTATTACCCTTTTGGCAGCAGTTATTTGCCGATTTCTCCCGCCGGAACAAATAAATACCTCTACAACGGTAAGGAAAAGCAGGATGATGTTTTAAATGGCACTGCACTCGATGTTTACGATTTTCATAAGCGTTTCTATGGCTCAGACGGAACACGCTTTTGGCAAATTGACCCAAAAGCTGAGAAATATTATTCTATATCACCATATGCTTATTGTGCTGACAATCCAGTTAAGTATATGGATATGAATGGTGATACAATTACTGTTTCTGATGCTTTTAAAAACAATAAAGAATGGATGACAGCGTACAACAGTTGGTCTAAAACAAAAGGAGGACAAAGGTTCTTAAAAGATTATGGCGTTGGAGGTAATAATGAGAGTGTTTCAGTTGTATTTGATATTGGTGAACAGGTTATGGGAGCCAAAGCGACTACAGATGCTGTAACAGTTGATAAGAATACAGGTAAAGAAACAGAAATAGGGTCTGATAAAAAACTTGACAATGCCGCCAATATTGTAAATGGGACAGATAAAAACTCTTATTTTCGAACACATCTTTACTTCTTTCCTGGAGGCACTGTAAATCTTCAAGAAGGTGCTGAAGCATTAACCCATGAATCACAACACGTTAGAATAGATAGACAAACACTTATTACAGACCAGATGATAGCACCTGGCTATAGGCAACATGATTGGATGAGACCTCTTAATAGCGGTTGGTATCAAGAACGGTATAATATGTTTCAATCATTAAAACAGAATTGGCAAAATGATTATCAATTACAATTAATAAATGGTAAGGTCAAAAATGAACAAGAATATATCGATGATAAAATTAATAATTACGCTCGTTAGTGTGCCGCTTATATTTGCGTGTTCTTCCCATTTAAAGAATAATATAAAAGTTCATTTGATAAATGATACAATAGTTATTCATAATGATATATGGGTTAAAAATGTTTTCATTAATGGTTGTGATGTCAATAAATTAGGTACAGTTCTTTTTAAAGTTGATTCAATAAAGAATATGCTATATGTTTATAGTCCATGTTGCTATTTAAGGTCCTTTGAAATGACAAAAGGTAGTATAATTGATTCTATTAGAATAAATTGCTATAATGGAGAGAAAAATTTTACAATTGGTACATTTAGTGATTATATTGTAATGTATTCTAATCAAAGAATATGGTTGTTTACGAAGAAAAAATTAAGGCTATTTGCTAGTTTAATAGATACTATCAATGAATATAAGCCAGTTAAAGGCGGTGATTTATATTCTTTTGAGCCTACTATAGAGAAGGACTCTTTCATAGTAAATTTAATGTACAAAAAGCACAACAACGATAGTATTAACGAATACAAAATATGTTTTTATAAATCAATTAGTTTTTCAGGCAATACTAATTTTTATAAAATACCTAAACATGATTTTGTAAAACCTTCAGTAGAAGATACTTTACATTAAAGTGAATAAAACACTAGCTCATCAGGACATGTAGAAAAGCTGGTGACCGCTGGTGAAATTGTTGCAACACAATTATAGATAAAACAACAAGCCCAACCCAATGGTCGGGTTTCGTTTTATAGTACAGCTACAATGTCTGAACCATGATTTTCAGGATTATGAAATCCGTACAGATCATGAAAACAGGTTAATCTTGGTTCAGATTTTTCTGTTCAGATAACGGCAATATCTCAGCAATGGTCTGGAACAGTACACAGAAAACAAAGCAAGGCTATGCCTTTACTTATGACGGGTTGAACCGCCTTACCCTGGGCGATCATAAGGATTACACTACCGCATGGGTTGACAATAACAATTATGAAGAGAAGTCGCTCGCATACGATAAGAACGGCAATATCAACCGGCTGATCCGCACAAACAGCACTGCCGGCGAAATAGCTAATTACACATATACTTACAACGGCAATAAGTTATCAAGCATCAACAGCGGAACGGCTTATGTATACGACCTGAACGGAAATACCACCACCGATGGTTTGCGCGGGGTAACGGTTGCCTACAATATTTTAAATTTACCCAAAACAGTAAGCAAAAGTTCTGATATTATTTTTGTGTTGATTGTTTTGTTTTTTAATGGCCACAAAGATTAGCCATGATAAAAGAATTGATATTTTTATTAACGATTGCAGATCATGGCTAATTGTCCTACATTTACTCCGCCGCAGGTGAGAAGTTGGCGAAGAAAATGAAAGACAACACTTATCAGTATTATGCAGGGAATATGGTATACAAGAACGATAAATCGCTTAACTATTTGTTGTTCGACGAAGGTCTTGTTACTAGGACTTCGTCAGTATATTCCTATGAGTACCACCTGAAAGATCACCTTGGCAATACGCGCGTAACCTTCCAGCCTAACGGCAGCACCACTACGACCACACAGGTAGCCGAGTATTACCCTTTTGGCAGCAGCTATTTGCCGATTTCTCCCGCCGGAACTAATAAATACCTCTACAACAGTAAAGAAAAGCAGGATGATGTGTTGAGTGGTACTGCACTCGACTGGTATGATTACGGAGCTAGATTCTATGACCCACAGATTGGGCGGTGGCATACAGTTGATCCGCTGGCGGAAGTTAATAGAAAATGGAGCCCTTATCGTTACGCTTATAATAACCCAATGCGTTTTATTGACCCTGATGGGATGCTCGAAACTGTAAAACCTGCAGATGAAGAAGCTTTAGAGATGATAAAAAACACGTTAACTACAGAAGATGCAAAACACATAAAGTTAGATAAGGATGGAAATATTGACCGCAATTCTATAAATTCTCATACAAGTAAAAGTGACAATTTTAAGGATTTAAAGGAGATGGTAAATTCAGATAAAGTTGTTGAAGTTTCTACGAATGACAACTTCGACTTTGTTGATAATAAAGGCAATAATGGAAATGCCTCTATGAAATACCTTCCTTATGATCCTAAATTCTCTGACCCGAAAGATCCGAATGGTAACACAGTAGATGGAACGACTACAGGAGAAGGAGGATTCATGGGAAAGATTTTATTTCCTGATCGAGATGGGATGCAAAATTCTCCAGATGGCACAATTAAGGTCATTATCAACAGTAATCTATCAGATGCAGCTAAAGCTGAAAATTACAGCCATGAAGGAAATGCTCATGCCTTACTTTATATTAGAAATGGAGGTAAACACTTAGATGCATCACATCAAGCTGTTAATGTAAATGGGAAGCAAATAGATATGAATAGAAATTTGATTAATATGATTATCAGATCAAAACAAGAAACAATTAAAAACATGAATTCCAGATGATAAGACGAGTATTATTTATTTTGGGTATCATAGTCCCCTTATTTCATTTATGTGTTTTGGGACAAGACGAATCGTATCGTACAGATATAAAGAATGTTGAATATTTTGTTGATAGTACAAAATTCTCAGTTGTTTCAGTTAATTTTATTAATTCAAAGAATGATGATTTAATTTTATGGTTGGATAATTGCGATGTTTCAGATTTATCTGCAGAACAAAAGATTAGGCATTATTTCTTTACTGTTAAAGGAGATTTAAGTTTTGCTCACATAATATTTGATAATGTATCTTATGATTTGACGCCTATACTATATACAAGTTTTGTGATAAGAGTGAAACCAAAAGAAACTTTTTCGTTTAATATTATCGTGAAATCTAATAATAAGAAAGAAAGAATTGAGATGTTCTTTAAAGAGCGTCTTGTGTGTTTGAAAGGGGATATTCTTAATAATTATATAAACTTAAGCATGCTTGAGAATTATTTTTTTAGGGAGAGTTCAATTGTTCTTCTGGATGAATTCTTGAAGTGATTGAAATTAGACAATAAAACTATCCTCTGGCGCGAGTCTGTGAATCACAAAGAATAGAGAGTAAATATTGTCTGCAAGAAATAAATAACAAGCCCGGCCAAAAGGTTGGGCTTTGTTTTATAGTGCAGCCACGTTTTTCTGAAAGAACTCTTTAAACTTCTTTTTGGTAAGGAAAGTATCTACCATTTTAAAGACCATGCTTTTTTCTTCGGGTTCCAGTTCCCGGATCATTTTAACCTGTTCCGTCAGCGTTTTTATCTTCTGTAGCAGCTTTCTGTGGCGTGGCTCCATCGAAGTTTACAATCCGGTAATTGTCATCCCGAAATCCGAGCAAGTTATTGAGTGCATCCACCGAAATTTCCTTTTGCTTACCCCCTGAATAGTTGAACTGATGCTTGCTTATCAGTTCGGCGAAGACGATATGGTTACCTGAGATTATAGCTTCTTGGAGTATGTAAAACAGGACAACGAATATGTATTTGATAGTAATGGAACTAATAAGAGTCACCGGAACATTTCCAAAAATGCAGTTTTCACGCGTTTTGGTTTGTTTTCAGGAGCAATTTCACCCCCAAAACGCCCGAAAAACACGAAAATAGCATCTCCGGTTTTACCGTTCATCACGTTTTTCATACCGTTCATCACGAAAACCATACCATACAATAAGTTTCTTTGATTTTCCAAATCTTATATTCTATAATGAATTAACTTAGGTAGAACAAAATATTTTACCAGGATATAACGTTTACCCCATTTTTATATCGTTCAAGCAGAAAATTATTTTTGTCCATTAGTTTATTGAATTGAACAGTTTTGAAAATGAATAATCTGTTGCATTTTTAAAAATTTGATTTGAAAGATAAATACTTACACATACGACTAATTAAGAAAGATAAATTATGAAAAAATTGCTGATGGTTTTAGTGCTATTTTTAGGTGGAGGAGTTGGAGTATTTGGACAACGATTAGAGGATATGACAAACATTCCAGCTACGCCACAAACCACCGCTCTTTTTAAAGCAGTGGCAACACCAGTATCCTATTATACCGGGCAGCCCGATATTTCTATTCCCATTTATACCATCTCACAAGATGGGGTTGAAGTTCCTATTAGTATATCTTTCAATACCAGTGGAATATTTGTAAATGAAGAAGCAACGAGCATAGGTATTGGTGTAAGGCTAAATTGGGGAGGCTCAATTGTAAGAAGTGCTAATGGAAGGCCGGATGAAAGAGGTTTTTTTACTGAAGCCTATAATATGAGAGATTTGATACAAGAATTGCCCAAAGATTATTCCAATACGACTGGAAGTACACCAGTTCTATTCTATCCTTATATTGGTAATCCTGCAAGCTTTCAAACTGTGATTGATAGATTATCAAAATATCATGGTGTAAATACGTACAACGATCCATACAAAGATGGAACTAATGGTTTTGCAACAGATTTAAGACCTGATGATTTTTATTATAATGTTTTAGGGAAAAGCGGTCTTTTTAAGTTTAATCAGGCAGATCGAAAATTTGTAACTTTTCCATTGGATGATATAAAAATAGAGCAAGTTTCAACGCCTAACGAGATTCAAAAATTTGAAATCACTAAAAGTGATGGTGTTAAAATTATACTGGGTGATGGAGCAGTGGAATCCACAGTCGTTTTAGGCCCGATATTTGATCAAAGCTGGTTTGTTAAAAAAATCACAACAATAAAAAATTCCACTATCGATTTTTCATACATTGATAATCAGTTTAGCAAACAAAATGATGATAGAGCTGAATTAAGAGAAACAGGCGATGGTAGTAATCTTATTACAAGTGGTGGCGAAGCTTATTTTAACAATGAGAAACTTATTCAATCAATTAACTTCAAGGAAGGCAGAGTGGATTTTATATATGTAAGAGACCGTACTGATATTGACCTTAATGCACCAAATACACCCAATGCAGGGCTGGCATCACCCAGGCTCGATAAAATAGAACTGACCGATATAAATAATAAAAGAATAAGAACCTTTCAGTTTTATCAAAGTTATTTTGTTGGAAACCCATCATCAGGTTTTGATTTACCAAAATATAACAACCGCTTAAGATTAGATTCATTAGCTATTAATGACAATGCGGCCAACAGCATAGAAAAATATAAATTTGAGTACAATAGCAGTACTAATATTCCTTCAAAAAAATCGTTGGCAAGAGACCATTGGGGTTACTATAATGGCGCCAATAACAATCAAGCACTGATTCCTGCCTCCTTAATTCCTTTTACTGGTGGCTTCCTGCCATATAATAATCCGACAGCTTTTAGCAGCGCCAATAGGTATATTAATTCTGCCACGAACAAGGTTTTTACTATTAAAAAAATTCAATTTCCAACAGGCGGAACAAGAGAATATAATTTTGAAGACAATGAAGTAGGTTCTAGTGAACTATATCCGAAGATGAAAGATATTTCAAATGATGGATATAATATGCTTAACCAAGAATTTATTGTCCGTGGACAAACATTATCAGATTGTTATCCTACACCTGCAGTGATCAATTCCAATAATACAGAAAGAACTGTTTATTCAAACGAATTTAACATGGGTGAGTTTCATGATCTAGTGCTTGGAGACCCAAGTTTATATATCGAGACTACTTTTATTAATCCAGCTATTACTACTTCTCAACTTAATAATTGGGCTTACCAAATTACCATTGGTTTACAGAGACAATCAGGAGGTATTTTTAGTGATTATATGAATTTAGCAGCACTTAATAGAACTGATCCTATTCTTGGCAATATTTTCAGAGGTAAACTAACATATTTACCATCCGGCATTTATAGAATCTTTGTGAAATTATCAACACCACCCATTTATGTTATGAATAACTGGCTTGATATTTATGGTCATGTTTTGCAATATAGTCACAATACGATTGTGAGATTAGCCTGGCGGGAGAAAAATTTAAGTAATATTAAGATAGGTGGTTTAAGAATAAAAGAAATAATAGACAGAGAAAGCACCAACCAATACAAAACCACCTATGATTATATACGTGCTGGCAATTGTTCAGGTCAATTAATAAATATTCCTGAATATATAGAATATATACAATACAGTAATCCGGCTCATTCTAGCACCAGTAATCCATTCGGCCTCTTTTACGGATACAGGATCTGTTCTGAGTCTGTTTTCCCAATTACAAAAACTCAAGGTAGCAATGTTGGTTATACTAACGTTATTAAAAGGCAAATAGGCAGTGCTGAAGAGATTAAAGAAGAGTTTACTTTTAGTTTTAAACCAAGTATCCAAACAGGGTATTTACAAGAATACTACAAAGAAACAAAACCCAGATCCTGGCAAGATGGTAAATTACTATCAGATAAAAAATTTAGTAACAATATATTGATAAGTCAGGATTCAATCGATTATTATGGTTTAATTAATGAAACTGACAAGGGATTCGTAGAAGAAATTAACACGGGTCTTATTAAAGGGGGAGTATATAGTTCTGCTGGATTTCCTGATGATGTTTTGGATATTTCAATAGATAGGAGACATGATAATCCCGTGTTTAACTATACTTTACCAGGTTCGACACAGAAAGCGAATGTCCCTGTATTTCTATACTATGTCGACAATGCCAATTTTGCTTATGATCCTAATGTTGGGATTGTAGTTGTAGACCCACCAGTAAAAATTCCTTATTTCAAAACATATACTGGTTTTGATAAAATTAAAAGCAGAACAACTAAAAATTATTCCGGTACTAACGTAATTACCCAAACTGAAAATTATTTTTATGATGGCATTCCGACTAATCTTGGGATGAGCCGATTGGAAATGGTTAACTCACAAGACGAAATCCTTGCTTCCAAATTTTATTATCCTCAAGATTTAGCTGTAGAGCCATTTATGGCGCAAATGGTTAATGCTAACCGAATAGAATCTCCAATAAAAACTGAAAAATTCAAAAGTGGAAGAAAATTGTTTGAAGAAAAGTTAATTTATTCCCAAGACGCATCAACCAGTAATTTATTGCTGCCGAAATTCGTTTATTCTTCCAATTTTCCAAATACCAATCCAAATATTACCAATCCACCTGTTGGACAATTAGAGAAAAAAATTACTTATGATCTATTTGATTTTAAAGGCAATATTTTACAGTATCATGAAGAGAATGAGATATTTACAACTATAATTTGGGGTTACAATTCTATATATCCAGTAGCCAAAATAATCGGCAGCAATTACGCAACAGTAAGTAGCCTTATCAATCAAAGTATTTTAGATAATCCTGGTGATGATGTAGCTATGCGCACAGAACTAAACAAGTTACGAAGTGCAACAATATTAGCAAATGCATTTGTATCAACTTATTCTTTTGCACCACTGATTGGTATGACCTCCCAAACTGACCCCAACGGCCTGACCACCTATTATGAGTATGATAGTTTCGGGCGATTAAAGCTGGTAAAGGACAAGGATGGAAAAATTCTGAAAACCTACAATTATCATTATAAAAACTAGGGAACAACTTAAAATATACCATAATGGAAACATCATTATTTGCTACGTCAAAATCAAAAATATTTGCATTTTTATTGCTCTTTATATTATTATATACATCGAAAGAAACAACGGCACAATGTTCTGTTTATGGATCCTCTCCGTCTTCTTGTTCTTTTTCAGCAAGTGGAGGTTCTCAGACGGTTACCCTTTTTCTTTCAGGTAGTGGTTGTACTAATTATTGCTCAAATCCTTTAGGCTGGCTCTCTGTTCAGAATACAGGACAGGGAGTTTTCAGCCTTACGGCCAGCGCTAATACAGGGGCTGCGCGAAGTGGAAGCATCACTTTTGATATTTATACAAACACCAGCTATACTCTTAATGTGTCTCAGGAGTCAGGCTGTACTATCGCAACTGTTGGAGCGACTCAAAACCTTTCCGGCACGCTGGTCAGCGGATCACTGGGCGGAAACACCCCAACCGTTGGAACGGGAGTATGGAACCAGGTTTCCGGTCCCGGAACCACAACATTCAGTGTCCCGACATCCGGTACCTCAACAGCCACAGCCACTGCATTTGGAACCTACGTATATCAATGGACGATCAGCAACGGCACCTGTACCCCAAGTACAGCACAGGTTACTGTAAATTATTATGCACTAATTCCAAGAGCTCTTAATGCCGACATGAATTATATCCAGTCACGGACTATTTTAAAAGATAATGTTATTTCGGAAACCAACATCGATGCCCTTGCTGCCGATGATTTGCAGGAAACAATTACCTACTTCGATGGGTTGGGCCGTCCACGTCAAACCGTATTATGGCAGGCTTCGCCTTCGAAAAAGGATATCGTTGTACCAATCGGCTACGACGACTTTGGCCGTGAGGATAAAAAATACTTGCCCTATGCCCTTATCACTGCCAACAACGGGGCGTTTACAGAAGCTGACTTTGCAGGACAGAGCGAATTTTATACTGGTTTGTACGACGCTGATGGTCCTAACGCTTTTTCCATCACCGAGTTTGAACCCTCGCCACTAAACCGCGTTCTCAAACAGGGAGCACCCGGATCGGTATGGCAACCCAATGCCGTTGCTGCCAACGACCACTCTGTCAAAATGGCTTATGGGTCCAACAGTGTAGCTGATAATGTCCGGATGTGGACGGTTAATTCTGACGGCTCACCAGCCAGTACAACCACTTATCCTGTAAACACCCTTTACAAAACCACAACATGGGACGAAAATAACCCCAACGACCTGGCCACTACAACAAGCCGCGCTGAAGAGTTCAGGGATTTGCAGGGAAAGGTCGTTTTGAAAAGATCATACAAAGGAACTGCAACCGGGTCTGAAACACTCTCGATTTATTACGTTTACGATGATTTTGACCTGCTAAGGGTTGTAATACCGCCGCTGGCCAATGGTGACGCAGGAAATGTCGCAACTGTACTTAACGATCTTTGCTATCAGTATACTTACGACGAACGCAAACGGATGACGATGAAAAAACTACCGGGTGCAGATCCCGTGTATATGATCTATGACCAACGTGACCGCCTTGTGGCTGTCCAGGATGGTGTGCAACGCGGCAAAAGCCCCGACGAGTGGACATTTACCAAATACGATGCACTGAACAGGCCAGTCATGACCGGTATTTATAAAGTGCCCGATGGCACAACACCGGTTACCATTCTGGCAACTGTAAACGGGTTTAATGTTTATTCCGAAGAGCGCCTTACAACAGGTTACGGGTATACAAACAATTCGTTTCCTGCAAATATCACTGAATCAGATCTGCTCACTGTGACCTATTACGATACTTATGGCTATCCTGGGGTAAAGACATTTAACAGTTCCGTTAAAGTGAGTAATTATTCCGATGGGGATACAACACCTTATTATTTCGACAGGACTAAAGGCCAGGTTACAGGGTCAAGGGTTAAAGTGCTCGACGGGACAGAAAACAACGCTTCGGGTTACCGATGGCTAGTCTCCACCAGTTATTACGACGACGACTACCGTGTAATTCAGACTTTGCGCGATCTTTTTTCAACCACTACAACAGATAACGAGGTTGTTTCAACACTGTACGACTTCCCCGGGAAAGTAATAAAAACACAGACACGTCAGGTTTTCCGGAACGACACAAACACGGTGACTGAAACAAGTAGATACGACCATGCCGGAAGGTTAATGCAGGTAAAACACAAGGTCAAAAATGGAACGGACGTAAACGCTGAGAAGGTTGAGTATGAGGTACACGTTGACACTTCAAACACATTTGATTCGCAAGAAGGAAATCTTACAGTGTCAGATTCTTATGATGTATCAAATGCCAATGATGTTATCATGGTTGGGTTAGCATATGATTTGGGAGGGGGGCAAACATTTACAGCAAACATAGGAGGAAAGTTAAAATCTATAAATTTTGGTTTAGCAAAAACTGGATCACCTACCGGGTATGCAATAGCTAAAATATATGCTATGTCTGGGACTTACGGAACAGATGGTATATGTACAGGGAGTCCACTTGCTACATCAGACCCGTTTGATGTAGCAACGATTGATTCAGAGGTTGATTGGTATATAGGCACATTTACATTTTCAGGAGTAAACAGAATAAATTTGGTGCAGGGAAATCATTATGCCGTAGTACTGAATGATTCATCAAATGGTGACGCAGATAATCATATTTATTTAGCGATGGATTCAACAAGTCCAACGCATAGTGGAAATTCAATAGACATAGGAAGAAGTGGGAATAACTGGCCATCTTCTGACTGGGACGTTCCTTTTTCTGTTAGTGTGTCGCAAGAAGGGAATTTTACAGTGTCAGATTCTTATGATGTATCAAATGCCAATGATGTTATCATGGTTGGGTTAGCATATGATTTGGGAGGGGGGCAAACATTTACAGCAAACATAGGAGGAAGGTTAAAATCCATAGGTCTTGGGGTACAAAAAACGGGATTACCTACCGGGTATGTAATAGCTAAAATATATGCTATGTCTGGGACTTCTGGAATAGATGGTATATGTACAGGGAGTCCTTTAGCTGTATCGGATAATATTGATGTGGATGCAATACTTGATATTGATGTTGCTCCAAATTGGAATTTGGAAACATTTACATTTTCAGGAGTAAACAGAATAAACCTGGTGCAGGGAAATCATTATGTCGTAGTGTTGAATGATTTTTCAACTGGAGATGCAGATAATCATATTTATTTAGCGATGGATTCAACAAGTCCAACGCATAGTGGAAATTCAATAGACATAGGAAGAAGTGGGACTAACTGGCCAGTTTCTGACTGGGACGTTCCTTTTTCTGTGAGTGTGTCTTCTATGGATCCTTTAATAAAAGCATTATCAGCTACGGACTCCGGTTTTACAGCGGGGCATCCGTTTGCATCGGACGCGGAAGTAGATTATACGGTACAGTCGGCTCTGTCGGTCAATACCTACTACTGGCGTGCAAGGGCAATTGACCCTCTTGATAACCAATATGGCAGTTGGAGCGATACGCAAAGTTTTATTGTATCTTCTCCAACTGCCCCACCGGTAGTACTTAATATACCTGCGAATCTGAGTTCAGTACCCGGCAATATACTGGCTTCGATGGAATATAATGAAATAGGTCAGTTGAAGCAAAAGTCGCTGAACGGCGAAGTGGGGAACGGAATCCAGAATCTGAACTACTCCTACAATATTCGTGGGTGGCTCGAAAAGATCAACAACCCCGACGTTAATCCATCATCAACCAGTACACAAAAACTGAACCTCGGTCTGTATTACAACAGTGTACCAACAGGTATGTCTGCCACCGCCCAATACAACGGCAATATCTCCGGTCTGGTCTGGAATACTCCGTTGCAGACCGGTGCGCTTTCCCCCGCTGACAAACAAGGTTACGGCTTTACCTACGACGGACTGAACCGGATGAGGACTTCCACCTACGGAGAGGGTACAACCTTTGCAACCAATGCAGGAGCCAACAACGAAAACCTGGCTTATGACAAAAATGGGAATATTCTTACGCTGACAAGATATAAAAAAGGGACAGGGCTCATCGATAACCTTACCTATACCTACAAAAGCAGTGGAGCCAGTAATATACTCGACCGTGTTGATGATGCGGTGACGGGTGCTAATGGATTCTCAGAGTTGGTAAAACAGGCCAATGAATATGGATATGATGGTAATGGTAACTTAATAAAGGATGACAATAAGGGTCATAACAGCATACTTTATAATTACCTGAATCTTCCCAAACGGGTTGGTACAACGGGCCAGTATATTTTGTATGTTTACGACG
>JAATGF010000089.1 GCA_015654795.1 Bacteroidales bacterium | reverse complement strand
CAGAGACTAAAAAAGCATTTTCAACCATTGCAAGTCTGGTAAGACAACATTTACTTAGCTATCTTAACCTTGAGGAGTTGTTGAAAAACTCCAAAAGATTCTATGAAAAGTACCGAAAAACAATAGATTACAGCGATACCCTATTTCCTCTTTCAGGATAAAACAGGGGGCTTAATTTTGAAAATAAAAAATGCAAAATTGAATATCAACGAGTTAAATAAAATAATCACCAACTTTTAATTTTAGTCGGTCAACAATGTAAAATAATGTTGTATTAGTAAAAGTGTAATTGGAAACTTACCAAACTAATCCCCCAATTAAGCATTATGTAAGGGAACTTGATCAGGCTTGTATATAACATGTTATGAGAAAGACACGAGAAAAGTAGGGAAAAAATTCCACTGAGTTGTGCCTCCGTTATATTAAATAAAGTATACAACAACTACTGGTTCGCTCTATACTTTCATTTCAGATACTACCAATTCATAATTGCATCATAGATCATAAGACTTAATCATATTCAAAAAAGGCTTCTTACTCAAGTAAGGGGCCTTTTTGTTTGTAAGCCAATTTCTTAAGACATCCAATATCATGGGCTGCTGATATAGTTTCAGCCTGAGAAAAAATTCCCGGCCACATTTTATTAAACTCACAATCATTCTTAACGATCTAAATCCCGGCCTTCCCGCTGGATAATATAATTGTCGTGAAAAACATGTTATAAAGATCGATCTCTACACTATAAGCTAAGACATTTATTCACAGCACATTATCTCATAGTACTACAAATACATTTTCGAAATTACAACACATATTTATCTGATTATCAATTTAAAAGGTATATAAGTTTAGCAAACACTGTCAAAGTCAGGAAAAGAGATTTTTCTGTAACTTATTTTCTTTTTCACGTAAACATTAAAGACATTAAAAATATCTGAAGTGCAAAACGAATTATTAAATAGATTATCTACGAAATGCTCTGTCTAATCAAAGCAATAACTTTCAGTTTCAATATCTCTAAATATGATTATATGATCAAAAGAGTGTTCGATATATTATTATCTGCTTTCATGTTAATCATCCTACTTCCTATCGAGATTATCATTGCAATAGTCATTTACAGTGAAGACCGGGGATCGGTTTTATTCAGACAAAAAAGAATTGGATTGAATCAGAAACCATTCATCCTGTACAAATACAGGACGATGACAGACAGTAGACTTTCAGCAAACGAAAGTTTCGATGCTGGTGATCAGTCAAGAGTTACAAAAATTGGAAAGATACTCAGAAAAACAAAGCTCGACGAACTTCCGCAACTGTTTAACGTACTTATAGGCGACATGTCACTGGTTGGGCCCCGTCCTGAAGTAAAGAAATGGGTCGACATTTATCCACAACGGTGGGCATTTGTCCTGACGGTGAAGCCAGGGATTACAGACAATGCAGCAATTCTTTATCGTAATGAAGAGGAAATTCTGGCCAAGGTTATGAATCCAGAAATGCATTATAAAGAAATTATACTTCCGCAAAAATTAAATATATATAGTGACTACATTAATAATCACACGTTTGCGGGAGACATCCGGATTATTTTCAAAACTATCTATTCAATCGTAAAAAAGTAAGAACTATGAATATTCCATTCTCAAAAGTATCAATTACAGGTAATGAATCAAAGTATATCGACGAAGTTTTAAAAAGCGGCTGGCTGACAACTGCATCGAAAGCACTTAAATTTGAGCAACTTTTTGCACAATATGTAGGGGCGAAATATGCCTGCGCTGTTAATTCCTGTACAGCAGCCCTTCATCTTGCTGTCGAAGCTATCGGTATCGGTCCAGGGGATAAGGTTCTCGTTCCAACTCTTACTTTCACAGCCTCTGCTGAGGTAGTAAGGTATATGGGTGCAGACCCCATCTTCATTGATGTTGAATATGGTACAGGGCTTGTTTCGCCATCGATTTTGAAGAAGGCACTTAGAGAACACCCCGATGTCAAAGCTATTATCCTGGTTCATTATGCAGGACAGGCTGCGGAAATGAAAGTTACCGGTGGTGAAGGAATAATCGATTTGTGCCGAAAACACAATGTGAAAATAATTGAAGACGCAGCACACGCGTTTCCTACAAAATTTGGAGACCAGTTTATCGGTTCATTTGGAGACATCACTTGCTTTAGTTTCTACGCCAATAAAACCATTACAACGGGCGAAGGTGGTATGCTTGTTACCAATGATGAGGCATTCTATAAAAGGGCTAAAACAATGAGATTACATGGTATAAACCGCGACATCTGGGATCGATTTACTTCGGTCAAATCGTCTTGGGAATATGATGTTGTCGAGCCCGGATTTAAATACAATATGCCCGACCTTAATGCAGCAATCGGCCTTGCACAGTTGGAACAGGCAGAATATCTGAGAGCGGGCAGACAACGTTGTGCGGAATATTACTTTCGAGAGTTGAGCGACTTAATAGCAGTCGATTTGCCTATTTGTTATGGTCCGTATGAGAACCATTCATGGCATATCTTTCCGCTCGTTATTTGTCCTGAAGCCTCCGTATCAAGAAATGAGTTCATCGAAAGAATGTCAAATGAAGGTGTTGGAGTTTCGGTTCATTATAAACCAATCCATCGAATGACTTATTATAAACAAGCGTATAAGCTTGATCCTATTAATTATCCCAATGCAGAAAAAATATGGAAAGGGACAGTTTCTCTGCCTATTTATTCCGATCTGAAAGAGGAAGGTTTAAGGTATGTATGCCAAACAGTAAAATTACTTCTTGACAAAAGACTCAACTATTTCTTTTTTCCGAAGGAAGCTTCAAGAGTACAGCTATCTACAAAATAAACACTTAACAACTATAAATATTAGATGGTTATGAAAAACATTTTAAAGCTCTTGCTTAAACAATATTTTTTGCCAAAATGGATTGTACTAATGTACGACCTTGCAGTAATTGGTACCATATTTATTTTTTCGACCTATCTGGTTACTAATTTTTCATCGGAACAGGTTGAAATTCAAAGCACGTTGCGTCAGGTTATTGCAAGCACTTTGATATTTCTGGTAGTTTATCTTATTCTCAAACCACACTACAATATCATAAGACACACAACTTTAAAAGACTTTTCGTCAATTGTATATGCTCTAACAATAGGTTCGAGCGGTTTGTTTGGGCTTGCATTCATCGGATTCAAAAACCCTTTATTTTCGCATTATGCTATTCCATATACGATAATCATTATTCAATTTTTTATCTCTGCCTTTATTCTTGTTACCACGAGACTGTTTATCAAAGCAATTTACTATTCTATTTTTCTGAAGCCAGAATCAGTTCAAAATACTATGATTTTCGGAGCTGGTCGATTAGGTATGATTGCTCATAATGTGCTTGAACGGGAAAACCAGTTGAATTATAATGTAGTTGGCTTTATTGATGATAACCCAAACCTTCATGGCAAAAGAATCAATGGTGTGCGTGTATATTCAGCATACGAGGCCCTCGAATCTGTTTTGGCAAAGAAGAAAGTCAAAGAAATAATTATTGCTATTGCACCCTGGGAGATATCACTTGAGCGGAAACAAATGTTTGTCAATTCTTGCATTGAAAAGGAATTACAAATAAAAGAAGTGGCAGATGTTTCTGCATGGATTAAAGGGTCGTTGGAAAAAGTCAAAATTCAAAATATTAAGATTGAAGATCTTCTGGGAAGAGAACCAATATCGATTGATATCAATAAAATTTCAAAAGGATTAAATGGCAAGCACATATTGGTAACAGGTGCCGCCGGATCAATTGGGTCAGAAATTGTAAGAAAGCTATTGCTTTTTAATCCGGCTAAAGTAATATTAGTAGACCAAGCTGAATCAGCACTTTACAATTTTCATAATGAACTTTTAGCATCATTTGGAAATATAAATGTTGAAATTATTGTAGGAAATGTATCAGATATGAATCGTATGAGAAGCATTTTTGAAAATTACCATCCTGAAATTGTATTTCATGCCTCAGCATATAAACATGTGCCACTGATGGAAAAACACCCATACGAGGCAGTCAAAACAAATATTGGGGGAACGAAAGTGTTGGCAGATCTGTCTGTAGAGTTTGAAATCAAGAAATTTGTGATGATTTCAACAGATAAAGCGGTCAATCCTACGAATGTTATGGGAGCTTCAAAGCGAATTTGTGAGATTTATATTCAATCTCTATCACAACTAAAAGGGATAAAAACACAATTTGTTACAACGAGATTCGGTAATGTACTAGGTTCAAATGGATCAGTAGTCCCTCTTTTTAAGAGTCAGATTGATATGGGAGGTCCTGTAACAATAACACATAAAGACATTACTCGTTACTTTATGACTATACCCGAAGCTTGTCAACTTGTACTTGAGGCAGGTTTTATGGGGAATGGAAGCGAGATTTATGTTTTTGATATGGGTTCACCTGTTAAAATTTATGATCTGGCAGAAAAAATGATTTTCCTTTCCGGGTATATCCCGCATAAAGACATTAAAATCATAGTGACAGGATTGCGACCAGGAGAAAAGCTTTACGAAGAACTACTCTCATCAAAAGAGGATTGCATGCCGACTCATAACGAAAAAATTACGATTGGAAAGGTTCGGCAGTATGACTATTACGAAGCAAATGCAAAAATCACTGAAATGCTTGAATCTCTAAGTAATGAAACTGATGAAATGATCGTGTCGAGAATGAAAGATCTTGTCGACGAATTTATTTCACAGAATTCAATATACGAAAAACTTGATAAAAAAATCACAGAATTGGAATACAGGAGAGTTAGTTAGCTTAATTATATACACATAAAATCTACGTGATGAAAAAATTTATCTGTTTTTTAATCTTTCTGCCAGTCTTTGCAATTGCCCAACAAAGATCTGAAGTTATTGAACTCACAGGGAAAAGCTCCACAGAACTTTACAGAAGCGCCAAAGAGTATCTTGTTCTTAACACCAAGCCCGGCAATCTATTCATCCAGATCGATAATCCGGACGAACAGAAAATTATCAGCACAGGAGTGAAAAACATCACTTTTTCATTACAAAATTATCCAACTTATATTGATGTCAACTATGCAATATCTCTTCAGTTTAAAGAAGGTGAATACGAATATTCAGTTTTTATTAAATCAATTAAATACGAAGATGGATTCGAAATAAGCTATGACGATTTTAAATCGATTACGACCAAAGAGGGATGGCAATCGTACCTTAAAAAAACTGGTTTAAAGCCCGTATTCAATAAAAATGTCGCAACTGAAGGTAACAGGAAAGTCTATGCTCTGCTAAAAAAAAATATAGATGGCCTAATTTCTGATTTGACAAGTTACCTTAGGAATGGCAAGCAGATCAACTGGTAAACAATTTTTCCGTTAATTATTTTGATAATTGGACTTTAAATGCCGGAAATAAAATAAGTCGCATTTACAAAAACGGGAAAGGTAGATGGGGTGACAAAAATGGCGAGTCAATAAGACGATGAAGGCGACAATTATCTAAAAAGATCATTTAAATCAGGTACGAACCAAACACGAGGAGGGAGAGACACGAAACCATCTGATTTATTTACTTATGATGAATACATATTGAAATTGCACTGCGAATCAACAGTTGCCACATTCTTTACATCTCGAAAAATTGTTTTTTTTTTGGAAGATAGATTACTTTCTTAGTCTCGAAAAATGGTTCATTAAAAAAATTTGTGATGGCATTTACTTCGACAATTCGTGCAAAATCTTTAATTTCTTTCTGAAAATCACCACCTTTTAAATAGACAATTCCGTTTGGACGAGAGTTTTGCTGAATGTGGGAAATATTTTTTTCGACTAAACTCACAAACATCGGGAATGAAGCAACTGCTCATGAAGTCACAAAATCAAACTCCTCGAAAACATCCTCTACTTTGGAATTTATTACTGTAACATTTTTAAGATCAATCGCTTCAGAAATAGCCTACACGATCTTTATCCGATTTCTTATGCTATCGATCAGCACAAACTGATAGCCCGAAAACAATATAGCCAATGGAATTCCAGGAAAACCGATACCTGTACCTACATCCAGAATTTTGCTTCCCTGGCTGAAACTGATAATTTTTGCAATAGAAAGCGCGTGTAAAATATGATTCTCGTACAGTAAATCAATTTCTTTTCGCAAAATGATTTTGATTTTCCTATTCCAGTCGTGATAGAGAGGAGCCATTTTTTCGAAACGATAAATTTACTCAGATGTTAAATCGGGAAAATGCTTAAGAATTATTAACAACATATCACGTAGTCGAAAGATGGGACTAGTATCTCATTTCAGTATTTTTGAGAAGATCAAAAAGTAATTCGCGCGAACGGAATAATTGTACTTTCACTGTGCCTAATGGTAAATTTAATTCTTTTGCAATTTCAGCATAAGAATATTCCATAAAATAGCGCATTTCCAATAATGTGCGATATCGGGGTTTTAAAGAGGAAACAGACTTCCGTAACAGCTTGGCATTTTGCTCCTTAATATAAGCCTCCTCCGGGTTGTCTGAATGCGTTTTTATAGAGTAATTATGCTCAATTCCAACGTTTTTATCGATTTTCATAGAGGATTCAAGAGGAACTGTCACAACTCTTTTCTTACGGAGGTGATCGATTGCATTATTAGAGGCAATACAGAATAACCATGTACTGAAAGCAAATTGAGGCTCGTATTGATGAATATTGGTAAAAGCTTTTCCAAATGCCTCAATAGTAAGCTCTTCAGCATCCAATTTATTCTTAACCATTCTAAGTAACATAAAATAAATAGCATCTTTGTAACGTGACATAAGTTGGGCAAACGCCTTTTCAACTCCTGAACGAGCAGCAACAATTAATTCGGCATCACGCCTTGCATTTTCCGAAAGATTTGGGTTTATTTCCATAACAGAGCATTATATATTGGTTAGTATTATAAAAGAAATATCTCCACTATTATCAGCTACTTTTTCCTGAATAAAATTTTCACAATGGTTGCAAATTACAGTTTTGGTCATCGACAACGAATCTATGTGTATGCAATCTTCTTTTGCAGATGGGCAAAAATATCCGGACAATATATCCACCGTATCACTGTTTTCAACTATTTGTTTTTGATGACTAATAGCATACATAACTATATCACTTAATAAAATAAAAAATTAATAACACAAATTTAAATAAGGCTTAAATTGACAGTCGGATAATAACCGGTTATTTCCGATTACATTCGAAAATAATCGGTTATATCTGTATATAATCGGATATATTTTAGTATATCAGCTGAATAAACCCTGATCTTTTTCCATCTGTCAAGTTTGAGATTTGAAGTTTAATAACCTATAAATAAGGCAGTATGAATGATCGAAAATGTCCAAAATGTTTTAGGCAACTGAGAGGTCAGGTCAACCAAAAAATTTGCAGTGATCAATGCTGGAATGCCTACAATAATCTACAGTACGTTGAAATGAATAATGTAATCAAAACGGTTCGGATGTTAAAAAAAGAACTATTTGATCGTCACGATACTTAATTCTGAGGGAAAAGTGACTTCAATAAAAAGTGATTTGCAGAAAAAAGGTTATCGGGAATAGGAGAGCAATAAAGTAGTACTTATTCAGCGAGACGTCAATGAAGATTTGACATCGCCCTATAATCTAAATATTTTTAAGAACATTTTGTCTTTTCCTGGAACAACAAAATGTCTTCTAAACTTGAGAACAATTACAGTTTGAGTAATGGCAATATACAAAGAACACTATAATGTACATTGTCTGATAACTCCTGACAATCTTCACTCAATAAGATATTTAATAAAAGTATGCCTCTCACCGGAATCTCATTTTAATCACAATCAACGAACAATGGAACACTGGGTTTTAACACTTAATTAAAAAAACAGTTTAAAGTAACTGTTGATTACACGCCTGACAGTATATTTATAAAAGATTTTGAGAAAGCTGATCGTTTTGATCGGCTTTTTTTATGTCGCTAAATTTTTATATCTTGATTATTTGCGAAAATTAGGGTTCGTACAATCAATAAAAACTTAATCTGTTGCTCCGGATGCTCCTTTAGTTTCTTATCATTACCATCATTCGGGAAATTACGTAACCAAACACTATCCTACAAAACCAATTTATCGGCCTGCCAGACGGGGATTTAAAATGAAAATCATTAATCCGTTCAGCAAAATTGAATGCAATCGGAGGTCCACACAAAAAAAAATTCAAGTGAAAATTATGCCCCAATATATAATTGATCAGAAATATAATTATCGTAACATATATGAACAAACATATTTATAGTATATGATAGTTTAAGTAAGTATTCGAAAACAATCAAGATAGAGGAATATCTATCTATATATCAATTAAATAACTGTCACTCAATCAGTAGAAACAAAACCAAGTCAAACTATATCTTTTTATAATTTCTAAAAATATTATTCTCAATGAAACTAATAAATAAAAATAAACTAAATTAAAAATAATCCCGAATTCTATAGGATGAGTATAAATTATTTACGATGTGTAAATTTTTATTTTACTATTAGTATTAATTTTGAATTTAATTTGTATACTTGCACTCGAAAAGATTACTCTGGCAGAATAAAATCGGCCTAAGATAAACGAAGGTGAATTTCATATATGTCATGTGAGCATATTTTTACTTACAGAAATTACAAATGACCTTTCATTTTTGTATAATAATTAAATTTGATAATATCAATATCAATTGGGATTTAAACCAAAATAGTTTTCTCAAAAAAAATAGAAAACAATAATTCGAAAATAAAAAGCAAATGAATTACAGAAAAGATAAAAACACATCATAAATACAAACTTAAAAGATGTAAAACTGCAAAAAATAAATTGGGTATTTCATCTTTATTATTATAATCAACAATACATTTTTAATCCAAATAAAAATAGACTTCTCATGACCCGCTATATTAAGTACTAATTCTTAATACATTGTTGTTCTATATTCTAAATGTTCCTATTGAAACATTTACACATATTCTATTTTATATTTTATCATTTATCATATTGTTTTTTCATCTAAAAACTCATTTTATTAAACACATCAAAAAATTAAAACTTTAAAATCATGAAACTCAGAAATCTCATTTACACCGCGTTCTTTCTGATTTTTGCAATTAGTTGCAAAGAATCAGTCCTTGAACCTGAAACATTAAAATCCACTGCCCCTCAACTAAAATCAGCAACAATCGGCGCAAACTATTATGTTTCTACAAAGGGTAGTGATAGTAATCCAGGAACGCAAACTCTACCATTTTTGACAATTGCTTATGCAGCATCACTGGCTAATCCGGGTGATGTAATAACTGTCGAAAATGGAACTTACACAACAGGTCCTGGCGGCACATTTGCATCACTGACAAGATCCGGGACAAGTGATGCATATATTACCTATAAAGCCAGAAATATAGGCGGTGCTATATTGGATGGTCAAAGTGGTAATACATTAAGAGGATTCAATGTTACAGGTAATTATATTAACATTGAAGGTTTTGAAATGAAAGGTACTGTTGAACGTTTCTTTGTAATTAGTGGAACACATATTAATATTCGGGATATTCACGCACACAATAATGGTGGAACTTGTACAGATACCACAGACAGTTTTAGTGCCTGTTCCGTTACTTCTACTGCGAATACAGTTCTTTTTGAAAGATGTACTTTTAATGATATTGGTCGATTAGGTCCGGGCGAAGGTGGTTGTACTCCAACAACTAACAATTACAAGGAACATGATCATGCTATTTATTGTAGTGGTGCAACAAATCTTACCGTACAGAATTGCGTCTTTTATAATATTCATCATGGCTTTGCATTACAAGTATATTCAGGAGTAGGAGCCACTTCGACTAATGTAAAATTTATAAACAACACTTGTGAAAATGGTAATGCCTATACTCCGGCAGGACATATTATTCTTTGGGGTAGTTTAAATGGAGCATTAATCGCAAATAACATATTTAAAGATCAGTATCAATATGCCATCCAGGTCTATCCTACTGGTTATACTTATTCAAATGTGTTAATTACTAATAATATTACTGGTGGAGGAAACGGTATTATATCTACAGGAACGGCAATGGGAGTTACAATTGCTAATAACTGTAACAATACTGATCCATTATTTGTCAGTGAATTAACTCACAACTTTTCACTTCAAGTCAATTCTCCAGCAACGGTAGTAGGTTATAATACTAGTTTGTTAACAGATTATTTGAAAGATGCAAGAACAATTATCAATATTGGTGCTTATGCTTCAACAACAGTATTAACTCCTACGGCTTTTTATAATACACAAATATCAGCAGCTGCAACTAAAAATAGTTGTGGAGCAGGTTATACAGGTTCAGCAGTAACTTATACTGTTGCAGCAAAAAAATACAATTCGACTGTAAGCCAAGTCGATGCAGACAACAAAGCACTGGCTGATCTGAATAATAATAAACAAGCATATGCCAATACGAATGGCACCTGTACGGCTATATCAGCGACAACTTATTACAACACTCAGGTATCTGCAACAGCAACTAAAAATAGTTGTGGAACAGGTTATACAGGCTCAACAGTAACATATACTGTTCCAGCTAAAAAATACAGTTCCACTGTAAGCCAAGTTGATGCAGACAACAAAGCATTGGCTGATCTGAATAATAATAAACAAGCATATGCCAATACGAATGGCACCTGTACTGCTATACCAAAGACAACTTATTACAACACTCAAGCATCTGCCTCTGCAACCAAAAATAGTTGTGGAACAGGTTATACAGGTTCAACAGTAACTTATACTGTTGCAGCAAAAAAATACAGTTCCACTGTAAGCCAAGTTGATGCAGACAACAAAGCATTGGCTGATCTGAATAATAATAAACAAGCATATGCCAATACGAATGGCACCTGTACTGCCATATCAGCGACAACTTATTACAACACTCAGGTATCTGCAACAGCAACTAAAAATAGTTGTGGAACAGGTTATACTGGTTCAACAGTAACTTATACTGTTCCAGCTAAAAAATATAGTTCAACCGTAAGTCAATCAGATGCTGACAGTAAGGCACTTGCTGACTTAACCAGCAATAAACAAGCGTATGCTAATACAAATGGCACCTGCACAGCTATACCAAAGACGACTTATTATAATACTCGGGTGTCAGCAACAGCAACCAAGAATAGCTGTGGACCAGGTTATATAGGTTCGAGAGTAACCTATACTGTCTCGGCTGGCAAATATACTTCAACTTCAAGTCAGGCTGACGCTAATGCTAAAGCAAGTTCTGATCTGAGTAAAAACGCTCAATCGTATGCCAATTTGAATGGTACTTGTACACAGATAAAAAGGTGGAGACATTAATCCTTGATATGAGAGAATTTTAAATATTAAATATTAGTAAGTAACTAAATATTAACTATTTGTTATATTTAAAATCGGGTTTAGCCAAAATGGTTAAACCCGATTTTTATTGATGAGCAGTATTTATCTGAATATAATCGTCAGCAATGTATATCAGTAATGGGAATAAATAAATCAGATGGCTTCACGCCCTTCCCTCATCGTGTTTGGTTCGTACTGCTTGTCATGGCTGAAAGTACCGTCGTGGATTTCCAAAAGAATGTTAGTAAGCTCAAAAGTGTGAAACACATTAATATCAGGCCATGCGGTTTTTATAATCCATATAGTCAAACGTTCTTAACAGTTTAAAATCACCATTTTGGCACCATATACCGATTGAAGGATGAGGGACACCATTAAACATGGAACTTTTAACCATTGTGTAGTGGATCATATCCTCAAAAACAATCTGCTCACCTGTTTTCAATTCGTGATCAAACGACCAGAATCCGATAAAATCACCGGCAAGACAAGAGTTTCCGCCCATTCGGTAGGTGGGTTTACCCTCAACGGGATCGTGGTATGCACCTCTAATCCGGGGTTTATAAGGCATTTCAAGACAATCGGGCATATGCGCTGTGAATGAGACATTTAATATTGCCGTTTTTATTCCTTTATTTTCAACAATATCTATGACTTCAGCTACTAAAATTCCGGTTTCCCAGGCAAAAGCGCTTCCTGGTTCGAGTATGATCTCCAGATTATTCCAACGTTGACGAAAGTCTTTTAAAATATTGATCAGTTTTTCTGTATCATACCCTTTCCTTGTCATCAAATGACCACCTCCCATATTGACCCATTTAATCCGATTCAGATATTTGCCAAATCTTGCTTCAAAAGCAGCAAGCGTCTTTTCCAAATCAAGTGCGGAAGATTCACAAAGTGTGTGAAAATGAAGACCTTCAACACCTTCAGGCAATTCATCTCCAAGTTGACTGGCCAAAATTCCCAACCGCGTACCCGGAGCACAAGGGTTGTAAAGCGCCGTTTTGACTTCTGAAAATTCGGGGTTTACCCTGATTCCAACCGAAATTTTACGCGAAAAGTTTTTTACATCCGGGAGAAACCGTTCTAATTGAGACAGAGAATTAAAAGTGATATGTGAAGAATTTTCCAGAACCTCATTAAAATCCGATAGCTGGAAAGCGGGAGAATAGGTATGAGCTAATGTTTTCATCTCATCAACTGACAGCTTTGCTTCATATGCGCCACTTGCGGCAGCTCCTGAAATATACTCACGGACAATTGGAAATGCCTTCCACATCGAAAACCCTTTGAAAGCGAGGATAATTTCGACTCCGGCCCTCTCCTTAACTGATTGAATCAAGCTAAGGTTTTTACGCAATAATTCCTCTTCAATGAGGTAACATGGAGTTGGTATTTTTGAAAAATCAATTGTCATTGCAAATAGTGGGTTTGTGTTTTAAATCAAAAATATCACCTCAAAATTATTGCTTTCACAACTTCGCTGCCAATTCGCTGATTCATAACACGCATAATATCATTACGCATCATAAACAGTTCATTTCTAACGATTGATGATTTAAGATGAACGTAAAGTGTTCCATCTTTAATATATATTGATGAGGTTGCTCTGGCAATTTGTTTTCCGATAATTGATTCCCACAAATTAACAGCTTCAATCTCAGCAATTTTCCCTTCAAACTTCCGCTCTTTTAAATAATCCTTGATTGCGTTGCCAAGGGATTGAACTTCACTTCTTCTCATGGTCAAAAATCGTATTAATTACATTAAAGAGATTTGCCCGTCGGAAACGAGAAAAATCTTGAAATCTGCGCCACCAACCTCGCGGATAATTCCATCGAGATGTTCACGATTGGTGTCAGTAATAAAAATCTGACCGAAATTACTGTCCGACACCAACTTAACAATCTGCCCAACACGAGTACTATCGAGTTTGTCGAAAATATCGTCAAGCAGCAGAATCGGTTTCACTTTATTAACAGAACTGATAAAATCGAACTGTGCAAATTTAAGCGAAATAAGGTAGGTTTTATTCTGCCCCTGCGATCCTAATTTTTTAATCGAATAATCTTCAATCTTCAGGTCAAGATCATCTTTATGAATTCCATGCGTTGTGTACTGCAAAAAACGGTCTTTTGCAACAGAGTCTTCAAGTAATTTTCGAAAATCATGGTCCTTTAATTGTGATTGATATTCGAGCCGAACCTTTTCATGACCCTGACAGATAAAATCGTAATACCTTTGAAATACGGGCAGCAATGCATCCAGAAACGCCACTCTTTTATTGTATATTTTCTCTCCTGTCATGATTAATTGTTCACTCCAGACATCGAGGCTATCGGCATCGAACTGGTGATTTGCCGCAAAAAACTTTAACAGATTATTGCGCTGAAGCAACGCCCTGTTGTATTTTAGCAGCCAATCAAGGTATTGCCGGTCATATTGCGAGATCACACTATCCATAAACCGGCGCCGTTCTTCGCTTCCTCCCTGAATTAATATTGAATCAGCAGGCGAAATCATCACCAGCGGTAGTAATCCTATATGATCGGACAACCGCTCATACTCCTTTTTATTACGTCTGAAAATCTTTTTATGACTTGTTTTAAAACCACTGTAAATATCTTCAGGTTCTCCTCCGCAATCATATTTTCCCTGTAATACAAAAAAATCTTCAGAATGACGAATATTCTGACTATCAGGAAGATTAAAATAACTTTTACAAAAGGAGAGATAAAACAAACAATCGAGAAGATTTGTTTTCCCTACTCCATTGTTACCAATAAAACAATTCAGCTTAGAGGAGAATTGTAAGTCGGCCTGAATGAGGTTTTTATAATTAACAACAGCGAGATTCCTAATAAACATCGAAGCAATTTGATTTTAACTGTTACAAATTTAACGTTTTTTATTTGGTGCAATGAAAAAATCCCCAAAGCCGGGGTTGCAGTCAAGGTAAAAAAACATTTAAACTATTGATTGCCTGCTTTGATTGATAAAAAGTATTTTTATAACTAAAAATTGCTGTGGTTTAGTAAAAACGCTTATTTTTGCATTCAAATTGAAAAAAAGCAAAATCTTAGAGATAAAAATAAAATGAGCAAGGAAAAGACACCAAAACCAATTGAAAATTTACAGGAAGTTGAGCACGCATTGACAACTGCCGAAATATATTTCGAAAAAAATTCGAAGCTTATTACAATAGTTTTTGGGGCGGCGGTAGTTATTGCTCTCCTTTTACTTGCCACCCATCGGTTTTACTCACTTCCGAGAGAAGCCAAAGCTAAAGAACAAATGTTCGTCGCTGAACAATACTTCGAAAAAGATTCATTCAACCTTGCTATAAACGGTGACGGTAACTATCCCGGATTCCTGGACATCATCGACAATTACGGAAGAACTAAGGCCGGAAAACTGGCAAAGTACTATGCTGGTGTTTCAAACTTACATTTGGGAAAATACCAGGAAGCAATTGAATACCTTGAAGGTTTTAAAACCGATGATTTACTGCTTGCGCCTGTTGCCTTAGGAGCCACCGGAGATGCTTACTGTGAACTTGGCAACAAGGAGAAAGCTGTGAAATTATACATGGACGCTGCTCAACTCAATCCGAACACATTTACTTCGCCAGTCTATTATCTTAAAGCCGGAAACCTTTATGAAACCTTAGGCAGTAAAGACAAAGCTTTGGCAGCCTACAAAATTATCAAGGAGAAATATGCCGACACTAATGAAGGAAGATCTATTGATAAATATATTGCCCGTTTGACTGCAAATTAGTCAACGCCTGCTTTTAAAGGAAAGTCTTCTCCGTTTCTTCGGGAAGGACTTTTTTTTGCTCAAAATAAATCTTACATTTGCTATACTTAAATCTTTAAAGGCCCTTAAATTCAATTAATTAAAATCAATCAAATGATTATTGACAGGATTGAAAATGCATCACATTACTACGCCCTTGGTTCCGGAATAGCCGAGGCACTTGAATATGTTAAAAATAATAATCTAAGCACAACGGCATTAGGCAATTACGAAATCAAAGCAGGTAAAGTACGTATGATCGTAAATGAGTATGAACAAAAATGTACTGACAGAATAACCTTGGAAGCTCATCGTAAAAATATTGACGTTCAGTATTGGGTGAATGGCTCCGAATTAATGGGATACGCTCCCTTGCAGTCGCAAAGTTTACTCGAACCTTTCGACGAAGAAAAAGATTTCGGCAATTATGCAGCCATTGCATCCTTTTCAAAACTTGAACCAGGCATGTTTGCAATCTATTTCCCAACCGATTTGCATACCGCCATTGCTGATATTGAATGCAATTCGAAAGTCCGGAAAATCGTTTTCAAGGTTGCCATAGAATAGTTGTCATAAAGCCGCAAAAGAAGACACTGTTTAAAATTAGCTTGTTTATCAGGGGATTGATTTTATAAGGGGCGAAAGCCGACTGATTGGATCGGGTGGGTCCCGAAAATGGTATTAAGGAAGGCGGGGAGAAAATCAAACTAAAGTTGAGTTATTATAATATTGAGCAGGAAATACGACATCTGCCGATTCGCATTACTTATCGTCTTTATTTACCTAATGCAATTAAACACAGCGATTTATCATCGGTTAAAACCTATTTATTTTAAATAACATCTTTTTCTCCAGCTCTTCAGTCGCCTTTTTTACGGCCTCCCCAAAATTGTCACAAACCAAATCATGACCGATTATATCTGCCAAACCGCAATCTTCAAGTACCTTGCGAACTTCAGGACGGACTCCTGAAAGGACAATGGTCACTTTTCGTATTCTGAAGTCCCGTATTATCTCCTGAAAAATAAGAATTCCTGTTGAATCGATAAACGGGACATATCTCATTCGCAGAATCAACACTTTCGAATCGCCTGCGATTTCTTTCAGCGTTTCTTTATACGACTGAGCTGCCGCAAAAAAGAAAGGCCCCGTAATCTCATAAACATCAACTCCTTTAGGCAGTAAAGAATAATTTTCAAGAATATCGTTATCTATATCAACCGATTCGATATTACTTAATTTCGACATTCTTTGCATAAATAACATTGCTGAGAATACCATTCCAACCTCGATGGCAATGGTAAGATCAACAAAAACAGTGAGTAAAAAAGCAATTAACATTACAAGAACGTCGTACTTCGACCCCTTAAGTATAGTCGCAAACGATCGCCATTCACTTATATTATAAGCGACAACTATCAATATACCAGCGACACACGACATCGGAATCAACGATATCCATTTGCTGAACAACAGAAAAATCAGCAGTAAGGTAATTGCGTGAATAATTCCTGATACAGGAGTACGTGCCCCGGATTTTATATTTGTTGCAGTACGTGCAAGTGCTCCTGTGGAAGGAAATCCGCCAAAAAACGGAGTCACAATATTTGCAATACCCTGCGCCACTAACTCGGTATTTGAGCGATGTCTCCCACCTGTCATTCCATCAGCAACATCAGCAGAACGCAATGATTGAATGGCTCCAAGCAAAGCGATCGTAAAGGCTGGCTTAATAAATTCACCGAGTGAATTCCATTCGAAATGCGGCAACTGAAAACTGATTGCATTGGGAATATCGCCAAAAACAGACTGAATTGTCGGAACCGGAAGTTTAAGCAGGGCCACTACCAATGTAACTAAAACGATAGCAAGAAATGAACCATGTACATTTTTGATAATTCTACCTCCATAGACGGCGACGAATATGGTTACAATCGTAATTATCAATGTATAATAATTCGTTTGCCCGAAGTTTGCAGAGTAGGCCATCCATTTTTCGGTAAAATCAGCCGGTAATTGATTAAGCTGCAGACCAAAGGCATCCTTCATCTGCGATGAAAATATGATCAGGGCAATACCGCTTGTAAATCCAATAATCAGGGGATGTGGAATATATTTTATGATGGTTCCAAACCTCAAAAGTCCAAGACCGACGAGTATCAAACCTGCCATTGCGGTTGAGATCATTAATCCATCGAAACCATACTTTTGTACGATTCCATATACGATCACGATGAAAGCGCCCGTTGGACCGCTGATCTGAAAACGGCTGCCACCCAACAATGAAACAATAAAACCAGCAATTACAGCTGTAATAATTCCTTTTTCGGGTGACAAACCCGAAGCAACGGCAAAGGCAATCGCCAAAGGCAAAGCAACAATTCCGACAATAATCCCAGCGTAAAAGTCTTTTTTAAAAAGTTGCAGATTGTAACCTTGTTTAAAGACAACGTACAGTTTTGGTTTAAATATTGAGTTCATTTATAAAAAAATAATGCGGCAAATTTAATTTTAAACAGATCAAACCAACGTTAAATTTTAAATTAATATCAATTGCCAGGTTCTCCAACCAGAATAACAAAAAACGAATCAGAATGTTACCTTTCAATTTCATAAACATTTATTCCCTTCAAAAAGCATCTGTACCAGGATAAAAATACTCTTCGGACGCTTTTTCGGCATTGAAAATAAAATATTTAACAATTGCGGAGGCACTTAATGTGAATAATCTAATGTCGTATTTTGACAGCCGTTAATAGATCAATACAGAATTCCAGGGTGAGAGTGACCGTTTATTAAGTAGTTTTGTGATCGATACGTTGAATTCCGCACGTGCGGGATTAAACCTTATTCCCCGCATAATCAGACCTGAGTAAAAATAAAGCGAAAAGAAAACCTTACAATAGAGCCAAAAAATGGATTTGAATATGGATGCCGGTTTCAAGAAGGTCGGGAAATACAGCTTATGAAACACAAAATACCCATGAAATTGTCACCTGAGGAAGGAACCCGAAGTTGGTACGAGGAAGGTACGGAGTTGGTACGGACCAGGTACGAAGGAAGCGGGGCGCCTTTATCGATAGATAAAGGTAAGGAGGATTGGGATCATTCAGATCAATATAAATTGAGAGGCCGCCAGAGACCGCGACAGGCCACGAAAGCGTTAACCGAAATAACCAGACAATTGATGGCGGCGCGTGAATATTGAAGTTTTATTCGATTAAGATCCTGTTATTGATGACCATGCCGTAAGCACCAAATAGGGGCAGAACGAGAATTTAAAGAAAAATATTTCGTCCCGTACGGTGGGGTGTCGCAAACTGGATATTACCTAAAAATTCCTCGTTCCATTTATAATGATTTTTGAAATTTTATTTTTGATAATCAGGATTATAGTAAAAGTGACAATTTATTAAGGGCAATTTATTTTTTT
>JAATGF010000045.1 GCA_015654795.1 Bacteroidales bacterium | reverse complement strand
GGTGACGTAAATCAAAAAATAAATTGCCCTTAATAAATTGTCACTTATACTATAATCCTGATTATCAAAAATGAAATTTCAAAAATCATTACAAATGGAACGAGGATTTTTTAGGTAATATCCAGTTTGCGACACCCCACCTTACAGGGTGTTAAGGGGCAGAGACGCAACGGCAGATCATATTCAGGAGCGCCTAAATGCTGTACATTATTGAGCATATAACATTTAGGGCTCCTGTTTTTAAAGAATCGCGGGTGGGATGATAATGGTCATTAAGAGTTATTAAGGATTTGCTTCAAATTTGATACACTCCTCGCCTTCTTTATTACATTTCCGGCTGATGCCTAATCAACCTGCATCTTTCTGCAAATCCTTCAGTATCTTATATGAATTTAACCGTGCCTCATGATCGTAGATGTGGGAAACGACCATGAGTTCGTCAATTTGCGTATCATCCACGAACTTCGTTATATCATCTTTAATTTCAGTTGGATTACCTACGAAGGAATAGGTTAAAAATTGCTGCATAAGCGGTTGAAATCTGGAATCTAACCTGAATGTATGATCAGGTGGTTGCAGCGGACCCCTGTTGTTGGTGAAAATACCAATAAACATCTTTTTCATGGATGTGGCCAATAATTGGGCTTCTTCGGTTGTTTCTGCCGCAGTTACATTAACACATGCCATAATATAAGGCTCCTTCAACTGACCGGAAGGCACAAAACCGGACCGGTAAATCCGAAGCGCCTGATGAAGTTCCTGTGGCGCAAAATGACTTGCAAACGCATAAGGCAATCCGAAAGCGGCGGCTAATCGTGCACTTTCAGTACTCGATCCCAATATCCAGATCGGGATATCAAGGCCTTCGCCGGGAATTGCCCGAACTAACCCGTTTTTGTTCTGACTCGAAAGGTAGCCTTGCAATTCACTTACTGTATCAGGAAATTGATAAGCAGCCCGATCGTCTCGTTGCAGTGCTTTCGCCGTAGCCCGGTCTGTTCCCGGTGCCCGCCCCAATCCTAAATCAATCCGGTGCGGATACAAGGTTGCAAGTGTTCCGAATTGTTCTGCAATCACTAAAGGTGAATGATTGGGTAACATGATTCCACCTGAACCAACCCGGATTGTTGATGTACCGCCGGCAACATGGCCAATCAAAACGGAGGTTGCCGAACTGGCAATACTGGCCATGTTGTGATGCTCTGCGAGCCAAAGTCTGCAATAGCCCAGCTTTTCAGCGGTTTGTGCCAGATTCAGGCTATTGCTGAACGATTCGGCTATGGTTTTCTCTTCCAGAATCAGGGCCAGATCTAAAACGGATAAGGGTATTTTACTGAATTCTTTTTTCATTCGTATGTATTGCTATTAAATTGCTGTATAATCTTTTGGATCCGGGAACATAATCCCATACCATCTAAGTATCCACTCATGGAACCCGCATCCGTCATCTGACGGATTATTGGCTGCGCCGATCTACGGATTCATCTCCTTTTGTGGTTCTCAAACCATGTTCGTTTCATCGCTAAATAATTAGTTTTAAAATAACAGCTGAAAACCTGAAAAGTTGCTCCTGGTGTTCGTAAACCGGAGCAAGGGACATGGGTCATCTGTAAATTAAAAGTAAATAATGAAAGGCATACAAATAGTTATCCAATGTTGTCTGTTTGAATTTTAAAGTCAGCTTATTTGAAATAAATAGGTTCGATGACGGAGCGTGTGGGTAAATTTTGCAAACTGCCTTCAGATGGATTATGCAATAAGCAGCAGGTTTTTAGTAACTTGTGGCTTTGAGCAACCTGCTGCCGATATGACAGTACTGACTATTTGACCCTAATCCTTTTAAAATGAAGATAACTCCTTGTCTTTTAGTAAGCGAGCCTGCCAGTCGCCAGTCACTAACAGCAGCAGCAATCATTACAAAATCCAATTGCCCATACCAGGCGTCATAAAGCCGGCAAATGGTATGTTAATGAATGAAAGAGATGCGTACTTTTGTTGTAAAATATACGGTTATGAATAAACTAAAATTAGGATGGATCGGCCTCGGAAATATGGGCAATCCAATGGCAAAAAATCTGATAAAAGCTGGTTTTGAAGTTATTGTGTTCAACCGGACAAAAGAAAAGGAAACAGAACTCACCGAGGCTGGTGCAACGTCGGCAGATAATCCGCAACAATTGCTCGAAATTAGTGATGTAGTTTTGACTATGCTGTCGAATGATGAGGCAGTGAAGGCGGTTTTCGAAGGAAAATCAGGACTGCTGGCTAAAGAGCAACCCGGTAAACTCGTCATTAATATGAGTACGGTATCTCCTGAAACCTCCCGGTATTTGTCCGAAATCAGCGATAAACATCAGCTTAATTTTCTGGAGGCGCCAGTTTCGGGAAGTGTCAAACCGGCTCAGGATGGAACCCTGATTATCCTGGTCGGCGGAACTGCGGAGAGTTACAATAAAGCCAAACCAATTTTTGACGTTCTCGGAAAGGTTTCCCATCATTTGGGCGCTGTTGGCGCAGGCAGTTCAGCAAAATTGGCTATTAACTACCTGCTTGCGCTTAATCTTCAAGGCCTGGCCGAAACCATTCTGTTTGCCGAAAGGAACGGTGTAAGCAGAGAAAATATGTTAGCCATTGTGAATGAGGGAACCTGCGGTAATGGTATTACGAAACTTAAATCTCCGTCGATTCTGAATAATTCTTTTCCTGCTGCTTTTGCGCTTAAACATCTGGTTAAAGATTTACGACTCGCTAAAGAAGCCGGGCTGGACGCACCGTTAATCCATCCTTTGTTTGATAGTTTCAATCGTGCCCAAAATATGGGTTTGGGCGACGAAGATGTAATGGCTATTATAAAAAGCCTGAAGCAAAATTAAAAACCTGAGCTCTGCCTGTTCACCGGAAAGTTTACAGGAATATTGGCTCGTAGAAAATGGATCAACTGACATTGTTGCAGGGGAAATAGTGGATCAAGGCTAAGGAGTTGACTGAACATAAAGAAGCCCTCAAAATCAATTGATTTGAAAGCTTCTTAAAATTTCAGTGACCCCGGAGGGAATCGAACCCTCGACCCATTGATTAAGAGTCAATTGCTCTACCAGCTGAGCTACAGAGTCTTTCTGTTTATGTAATCCTTAAAGGCGGTGCAAAGATAACCTCATTTTTTGAATGATCAAACCGATTTTCATAAATATGTTGTATTTTTTCAAGGAGAAAGTTAAAGGATTTAAGGTTAAAGTGTTAGATCGATGTCCTAATTTCTTTAGCGAATAAGGTATTTATTTAAAGGTCTTGGATGATCATTTAGTATGTACATAAATTTAGTCAATACCTCACTTTTCAATAATCCCAATTTCAACCGATGAATTTTCAATGAACCAAATTAAACTCCTATTTGATTGGGGAATCCGGCTCCTTTGCCATATGATTATAGGTAAGCTTGTCCAATAGTGAAGGGAAAAAATTTCCTAAAAATACGGTGAATTTTCCTTCAATAAAGGTGAGAATAAGTTCTCTTTTCCTTTTTCGGACAGCTTCGGCAATATGGCAGGCACAGGTCTCTGCACTCATCATTTTTTCTTCATTTCGAGGTGTTTCTCCCTGAGGAGTGCCATCGGCAGTGAGAGCGACCTTTCGCACTTCAGAAGTTGTAAATCCGGGGGCTGCGACCAAAACATGTAATCCGTTCCTGAGATTTTCAATGCGAATCGTGTCAAGAAATCCTCTGACGGCAAATTTTGAAGCAGAATATGCCGTTCTTCCAGGCAATCCGACATGACCAGCAATCGATATCACTCCAACCAATGAACCTTTGGTCTCCAACAGATAAGGGAGGGCATATTTTGTGCAGTAAACAGTACCGTAGAAATTAACGTCCATTAGGCGGTGCATCACAGTAAGATCCATATCTTTAAAAAGAGCGCGCATCGATATCCCGGCATTGTTGATTAACACATCAATACGTCCAAATTTCTCAATAGTAGCATCAATTAGTTTTTTACAGTCGGACTCCTGAGAGACATCAGTCGCGACGCACAGTATATTGGAACCTTGCAACTCCGCCTTTAATAATTCGAGTTGATCTATCCGGCGTGCACCTAATGCCAAACTTGCTCCACGCGAAAAAAACTCCTTCGCTAAAGCTCTGCCAATACCTGAAGAAGCGCCCGTAATAACTACTACCTTATCCCTCATGAATTCAGATTTAATATCTTTTGATTTCCATTCCGGCAACAAAACTACAAATAAAACCATCGATTAGGCACATTTTTGAATTTGGGTTTTGTATTAGTTAAAAACAAGATTATCTTTGCACCGCCTTTGAAAAACAGAGGTGATAACAGATGACTCAGTAGCTCAGCTGGTAGAGCACATCCCTTTTAAGGATGGGGTCCTGGGTCCGAATCCCAGCTGGGTCACCAGAAATGAAGAAGAGAAGTCGTTATGGCTTCTCTTTTTGTTTTAGCAACTAACAACATTGTGCTATGTTTATTGTTTACATCTTATACAGCAATTCTTTAGACAAATATTACGTTGGCTACACCAATGATTTGGAACGACGTTTGTCGGAACACAATCGTAAAAAAGGGAAATATACCGATGGTGGTATTCCCTGGTGTTTAGTT
>JAATGF010000054.1 GCA_015654795.1 Bacteroidales bacterium | reverse complement strand
TTTAACTGTATCTTTATTCATTAAAATATTACAATGAAATTTCTGAAAAAGATCGATAATTGGTTACTTTATTGTTACTTTAACTGTGACATTATTTACTAAAATATCTATATAATACACTGTTTAATAAGCATATATGACAATACAAGTTGTGACTTTAACTGTGACACCGGGAATTAAGGCGGTGAGCTTCTAAAAATTAGTTTTTAAAGATGTCATCCTACGATTTTATTTTTGGACTAAAGATGCAAATTGTAAATGAGCCAAAATCGAATAATAAGGTATATAATATTTCAGACATTCACTTTGATAATGATTATCTGATTATTAAAGTGGATAATTCTATTTTAAAAGTGAAGATTAGCGAGGCTTCAAATAAATTAGCAAAAGCATCGGAGGTCGATAAAAATGATTTTAAAATATCACCTTCAGGTTATGGAATCCATTGGGGTCGTTTAGACGAGGGCTTATCAATCAACGGATTGCTTAAAATGGCACAATAGAATAAGTTGCAAACCCAACATCCCGTTAAAATACCATTGCCACCGCCCTAACAATCGAGCTATCAGCTTCAATCCTTAGCGGAAAGGCAAATATCTCGAAATTGGTGCGGATAACAGATGACCGATAAGGTTTTTTATCAAAGACAGGATTTTTGAATTTGATTTGTTGTACCTTTGAAATAAAAATGCCAACAATTTTACTTATATCAGGTTGGAGAATTTATTTTTGGGCCAACGAAAATACCGAACCCATTCATGTACACGCTGAAAAAGGGGATATGGAGTGTAAATATTGGATTGATGTAGAGGGATTTGAAATAAAGGAGGCTTTGACCTATAATATGACGTCCCAGTCCAAACGTGAAATTAAAAGGATAATTTATGAGCATTTTGATTATATCGTGATTGAATGGAATCAATTTTTCAATAAAAACCAGGGCAATGAATAAAGTATATAATATTTCAGACATTCACTTTGATAATGATTATCTGATTATCAACGTGGATAATTCTATTTTAAAAGTGAAGATTAGCGAGGCTTCAAATAAATTAGCAAAAGCATCGGAGGTCGATAAAAATGATTTTAAAATATCACCTTCAGGTTATGGAATCCATTGGGGTCGTTTAGACGAGGACTTATCAATCAACGGATTGCTTAAAATAGCACAATAGAATAAGTTGCAAACCCAAACATCCCGCTAAAATACTCTTGCCACCACCCTTACAATTGAGCTATCGGCTTCAATCTTTAACGGAAAGGCAAAGACCTCAAAGTCGGTTTCGTGTAACAACTGACCAAGATTAGTGAGGTTTTCGAGAATCAGCACATTGCTCTTAAAAAAAATACTGTGACTCGGGAAAGGATCATGATCGGGCGAAGGCCAATCAAAACCGACTATTTTCACATGTTGGTCAGCTAAAAAATGAACAAGCTCTTCGGTGATATCGGGATAGGCCGTAAAATAGGTTGGCTCGCCAAAATGCTGATCTAATCCGGAGTAAAATAATACAATATCGCCAGGTTGAATGATTGTACGGAACGATTCTCTAAAAGCGACCTTCTCCTCTCCTCTTACATCAATCAGCACTCCTTTGCCCGTAAACATTTCAAGCGGAAGATCCGCCATCATTCTGGTATCGGAAGTCATATGCTTTGGCCCATCGATATGCGTCCCAAAGTGCATTCCAGCCGTCAGTCTGAAACTATTATATCCATTGTTTTCAAGGGTACTGACCTGATCAAGCTGAATAGGATCATCACCGGGGAAAACAGCGATATTACGATGAATCGTATGGGTAAGATCGATGAGTTTCATAGCTTCTTTAAAAAGGAATTATATCCTTATGATCGAGGACTCTTTCACCCAACCTTTATTCCCGTCGGGAAGGCTGACATTAACCCAATCACCAAGCTGGTCGGTCAATTGAACAGTAACTCCTTCGTGCACAATGAATAATTCGGTACCCGTTTCACTGGGCGAAGCTTTAACCTTCACACTTCGGTCGGTAATTACAGCAGAGTTGTGATTAACCAACTTCGATTTCATGGTTGTTCCAAACGTAAAAGTAACAGCAGAAATAGAGATTGCGGCAACCGAAAACCAAAATGCCAACCTTTTAGTCCTGAACGTACTGGACAACAGGAAGAGCCCAAACAGAAACAGAAAAGAGAAAAAAGTAGCAATACTAAATGTCCCCCAAAAATTAATTGATTTCGAGCTGATCAATTGTTTCAACCAACGCAGGAATCCGCCTTCAGGCAGCGTAACCACATTATCAACAATTAGCGTACGAGCAAGTTCAAGATTATAGAGGACATCGCCATCATTGGGGGCCAGTTTTTTTGCCCGTTCGTAATTCAGAATAGAATAGGTGGCATTCCCCAATTTATAATAGGCATTCCCCAGATTGAAATACAATTCCGAAGATTCGAATCCTTGACCGATTACATATTGATATTTCCGGATAGCATCCTGATATTTAGCCGTATTGTAAAGCTGATTAGCAGCTGAAACCGAATCTTTTACAGCACTTGATTGTCCTTTTGAAATCAGACAAGAAACTATAATCAGCAGAAGTAAACTATATTTTATGATCGGATTTTTCATAATTTCTAATTCTAACTTATAATTCATAACTCTAATTGATCTCCTTTTCCATCAGACTCATCACATCACAGGCTTCATCGTAGATTTCGTGCATTTTCTTATCACCTCCACCCGGCGCAAACCTCTCATATTCACAGGTATCCAATATCTGAATAAAACGTGTAACGAGACTGTCAGACGCTTTATGGTTCACCAATTCGGCTGTAGCACGATCTTTATTCAGCTCAGCTACAGGGATGGTCATTTTGTCGCTCAGGTAGCCCCAAAATGCGCGTTCAACGGATTCGTAGAACTTCTCTGTAGCTCCGCTAATTAAATGTCCGTTTGCCTCTTTCAATCGCCGCAGCGCAACCTTGCTCGCTTTCTTGTTTTTCATGCGTGCAACATTCGCATTTTCGCGGATTCGCTTCTGATAAAGGAGATAAAGCGCCAATAGCCCTAATATTCCGATCAGGTAAATCAGGTAAAAGAGGAAGCTTCCAAAGAAAATCTCTCCCCTGGGATGCAATTCAATATTGCTTTTGATGAACCGAATATCTTTGCCAAGGTATTTTACATCTTCCTTTGCAAAAGTACTCCTCAAGTTGGCCGATTGTGTTCCGTCACCTTTGTCAACATGAATTTTAAATTCCTGCGACGACTTGGTCACATATCTCCCTGATCCGGCATCAAAATAGACAAAATTAACCGGTGGAATTGTATAATCGCCGGCAAATCGAGGGAGGAAAAGATATTCAAATGAAATATTTCCGTTGAGACCTTCGGCAGTAGCTGTATAATTGCTTTGTGTTTTGGGATCATATACTTCAAAGTCGGCAGGCAGATTTAATTTTGGGGCATTAATCAGTTTAATGTTTCCGCTTCCGGTTACATCAATACGCAACGTGACGGCATCGTTCTCTTTAACACTCGTTGAAGTGATAGATGACCGAAGATCGAATCGTCCGACAGCCCCGGAAAAATCAGCAGGTCCGGCAGGAAGAGGATTGACCGTCAGGATGACAGGATCACTCGTGACGGTAGCACGTACATTGGCAAAATTATCGAAAAAGTCGTCGAAAAAGCCTTTAGGCTTGTTCACACGTTGTTGTACGACACAATCAATCTTCACTTTCCCGATTGTAATAACTCCCGTTTGCTGAGGGAATAACAACGTTTTCTTCAACGTGCCGACATTGTAAATCTCGCCGTTGTAACTTTCGCGCTGCAGTGAAATCTGTTGCGGCAACTCAACATCCTGCGACCAGAAGCCTTCGAAATTGGGGAGAGAGATATCTTCAAATCCATTCAGGTTAACTTTCGAATAGATTTTTATGGTTGCCATCGCATGATCGCCTTTGTAAAGACTTTTGCGATCGAGAATCAATCTTACAAAAAGATCAGACTTAGGTACTGAACCGGGAGTAGCAGTTGGCTTATCAACCCCTCCTCCAGAAGGCTTTGCAGACCCTTTTACCACTTCGATTAATTGCGTATTCGAAGTGTAGAGCGTACCGTTTACATTGATCGATGCGGCGCCAATTGTGAATCGCCCCTCTTTCTTTGCAGTCAATACATACAAAAACGAAAAAGATACGGATTGCGAACTAACACCATTGATAATCTGGTAGGAACTGCTCTGTGATGTTGATGGTCCCATCAGGATATCAAAATCGGAGAGTTCGGGTAGTTTTAAGTTTTGACCTTTGGCATTAACAGTGAAAGCAAGCCTAAACTGTTCGCCAAGTTCCACTATTTTAGGTGCTTCCATCGTAAAGCTGACCTGCTGGGCAAAACCGGACAAACTTATTAGCAAAACACAAACTAAAAGATAGAGTTGCTTTATCCTCATAGTGTTCTTAAATATTTTATTTATTAATCAAAATCATTCAAAAATAATCATTCTTACCAGTTTTTCTCCACTTTAGTCCTTTCGCCTTTCAGAGCCTGTGCTTTCTTTACTTTTTCCTGTGTCTGTTTTTCGTCATTCTCAAGAGCCTGTAACATCTGTTCGGCGCTTTGCTTCGAAATCTTATTCTGCTGTGGTTGCTGTTGTTGTTGCTGATCTTTATTTTGCTGATCCTTATTCTGATCTTTTTTGTCTTTATCTTTATTCTGGTCCTTGTTATCTTTATCTTTGTTCTGATCCTTCTTATCCTTGTCCTTATCTTTGTCTTTATCCTTATCCTGGTCTTTTTTCTTCTGCTCCTGATCTTTCTTCTTCATTTTCATCGCATAAGCGAGATTATACTTCGTTTCAGGATCATTAGGAGTGATACGCAAAGCCTTTTTATAGGCATCAATACTCGGATCAAACTTTTTCTGAGCAAGCAACGAATTACCTAAATTGTGATAGACCATTGCTTTCTCTGCCGGTTCCTTTGTTTCCTCTGCAAGTTTTTCGAACTCTGATGCAGCCTGATCGGCTTTATTCTGTTTGTAAATGGAATTTGCCAGGTTAAATTTCCAATGGAAATCGTCGGGCTTTATTTGTAACGCCCGGCGATAGGCAACTTCAGCCTTGCCGAAAGTAATCGTATCCAACTTTGTAGTATCCTTAAGCCCGTCAGCATAATAACCGTTCCCTTCGCGGACAAATTTCCGTTCTTTCTGGGCAAACACAGTTGGTGTGATGGCAAAAGCGAGTAATATCATTAATAATTTCTTCATAACAATGCTCATTTTTGATTGCCAAATAACCTGAAGTTACGAAGCCATTTGTTTTTCCGGTCGAGGACCATAAAATCAATCAGAATCATTACCAGGGCAAGCGTAAGAAATAGCGGAAACTGATCGTTGTATTCAGAGTATTGGCGCGAATCCATTTCTGTCTTCTGCATTTTTTCGATCTCGTTGAAAAGATTATTCAACCCAACTTCAGCATTATTGGCCCTTATATAAGTTCCGCCACCAGCTGTGGCAATCTGTGTTAACATGCTTTCGTCCAACTTTGTGACCACAACATTGCCATTCCTGTCTTTCAGAAAATCACTGCTTCCTCCTGGTCCCATAGGAATCGGGGCTCCCTGCGGAAGTCCCATACCTATTGTGTGAACAACAATTTTTTTCTCCAATGCCTCTTTGGCCGCTCCGACAGCATCATCTTCATGATTCTCACCATCGGTTATTACGATGACCGCTTTACTTCCTACAAAATTGGGAGAGAAAGATTTCGTTGCAAGGTTAATCGCCGTTCCAATCGCCGTTCCTTGTTCGGGCACGACACTTGTATTGATTGCATCGAGAAACAATTTAGCAGATACATAGTCGGTTGTAATCGGAAGCTGAACATAGGCCTGACCTGCAAATACAATCAGCCCCAGTTTATCGTCGCGAAGCCGTTCGGTCAATTTGGCAATTGCCCTTTTGGCCCTTTCAAGCCGGTTTGGTTTGATATCTTCAGCCATCATACTGTTCGAAACGTCAAGCGCAATAATTAGCTCAACCCCTTTACGTTTCGAGGTTAAAAGTTTCGATCCAAACTGTGGCTGTGCAAGCGATACAATGATAAAACCCAACGCAAACATCCATAAGATGAATTTGATGACGGGTCGTGCGGCCGATACACTGGGCATCAGCTGTTCAATCAATGCGTGATCACCAAACTGCCGTAATGACCGGCGCCTGTTAATTCGCGATATGATAAAAAATATCGTGAATACCGGGATGACCAGCAGAAAATAGAAATATTCGGGATGTGCAAATCTAAACGATTCCATAACTCAATTTTTTTCTGATTCCTTACGGAATATGCCTGAATACTACAAATTGCAGAATCATGGCAAATAGTGCAAGAACAAGAGCTCCAATTGCATACTTGCGATATTCTTCACTCTTTTTGCTATATTCTTTGTTCTCAATTTTGGTTCTTTCGAGCCGATCGATCTCTTTATAAACAGCGACCAATGTTTTATTGTCGGTGGCGCGGAAATATTTACCATCAGTAATGTTAGCAATTTCCTGCAATGTTTTTTCATCAATTTTCACCTCAATATCGCGAATCTGGATGCCAAAAGGTGTCTGAATTGGATATGGGGCCATCCCTATTGTTCCAATTCCGATCGTATAAACCCTTACTCCAAAAGTCTTAGCAATTTCTGCAGCAGTGATCGGCGCAATCTCTCCACGGTTATTTTCACCATCGGTAAGAAGGATGACAACCTTGCTTTTCGCTTCGCTGTCCTTTAACCGCGAAACAGCATTGGCCAATCCAAGTCCGATAGCGGTTCCGTCTTCAAGCAACCCGGGCTGTAAATTTTGAAACAGGTTGATTAAAACAGCGCGGTCAGTAGTGAGCGGACATTGCGTAAAACTCTCCGCCGAGAAAACAACCAACCCGATCCTATCGTACATACGTCCTGAAATAAATTCAGTAGCCACCGATTTCGCGGCTTCGAGCCTATCGGGCTGAAAGTCGCGGGCAAGCATCGAACTCGACATATCAAGCGCAATCATAATATCAATCCCCTCAACGGTTTGATTCTGCCAACTGTTCGAAGATTGCGGACGTGCAAGACAAGTAATAATCAGCGACAGTACGGCAATCTGCAAAACAAACGCAGCATGTCGCAACGAATGTTTCCAGGTTAATGGCGCTTTCTTCAGCGATTCAAGCGTACTGATCTGAATACTTGCCTTCGACTTTTTTTGCTGAAGAACATACCAGACAATCATTGGGATTAACCCCAATAAAAGATAAAATACCTGAGGTTTGGCAAATGTGATCATATTCATAATTTACTTTCCCCTTTATTGTCACTTAAATCAACAATTACCTTTGTCTCTTCCTTTCCTTTTGTTTCGGCAGGTTTGGGAACTTCGGTAACCGTTTCAACAGTTGTCTCTTTCACAAACAGATAAGCGTTCGAAAGCATATGGTGATTTTCGTCGGAAAGTGGAGTAAGCTTCGCAAACTTCACAAGATCCGCAACTTCGAGAATCTCCTTTAATTCGGTAACCGACTTAGCCTCAATTTGCGATTCCTTCGCTTTTAAGCTGTTTAATATCTCGAAAGTAGTCTGTTCCATTGCCGAAACCATAAATCTTTCTTCAATATAAACCCTCACGATATCAGTAAGTCGTGTATAATAATCCTTCACCTTTTCATGTTGCCACAACTCCTCGCCTTTCAGCTTGTCCAGTTCCTGCAGAGCGATAACATGCGCAGGTAGCTTTGGTTTTGGCGGGCGCTGAAACAAAGGTTTGTTTCTGTTCCGGCGGCTGATTGCGTAAATCACGAGGAAAACAATCGTGCCAATCAGGATAATCCCAAGCAACCAGGGCGCGATCTCTTTTAGCGTAACAGGTGCGGCAAATGGTTTTTTAATATCGACAGGCCCCTTTTTAAGATCGACGGGGGGATATTTTACAAACAATGTTAAATCATTGCTCCTGAGCGAATCAATACTTCCCTCTTTCCTTATTTTAAAAGTAAACGGCGGAATAAAGTGAGCTCCGCTGTCGAAACAAGTAACGAGATAAGATTGCTTTAATTGAATTCGGGTTCCCTCCAGTTTCGAGGTATCGATCCTCGATTTCGAAAGAATTTCAATCTTTTGGATCGAATCGGGCAACTGCGGAAATTCAATCTTCGTCCCCGATGTTTGTTCGACGACAATCATTAATTTAATCTGATCGCCGAGCCATATTGAGTCATGTTCAAGGGCAGTTCTGAGCTTTATCTCCTGTCCGTTCACAATTAAGAGGGACAGAAAAAAGACAGAAAACGAAAACAAGTATTTTAATTGATGCGATCTGTTCATAATTTGTGTTCCCTTTTCTTGAAAAGCGCAACGAGCGATTTCACATAATCTTCGCGCGTACTGATATTGGCGTAATCTAAACCTGTTTTTTTCAGTAAGTTATCCAATTGATTGCTTCTTTCACTCCACTGCTGACTGTATGTTTCGCGTACACGGCTGCTTGACGAATCGACCCAAAGATATTCGCCCGTTTCGGCATCTTTGAGTTTGATCATCCCAACAGACGGAAGCCACGATTCACGTTCGTCGTAAATCCGAAGGCCCACCATGTCGTGTTTATTATTGGCGATCGAAAGGGCCTGCTCCATTGAAGGCAGTTTATCCATGAAGTCGGATATTATAAAGGCTGTAACCCTTCGTTTCATCGCATTGGTAAGGTAACGCAAGGCCATCGCAATATCGGTCTTCCGCGAAACAGGCTCAAATTCGAGCAGTTCACGAATGATGCGTAAGGTATGCGTGCGCCCTTTCAGTGGAGGAATAAATTTCTCGATGCGGTCGGAAAAGAAGATAACACCAATCTTATCGTTGTTCGATATTGCCGAGAATGAAAGTATTGCAGCAATATCGACGATCACATTCTTCTTCATTCGTTCTACCGTACCAAAATCGCGCGAGCCGCTCACGTCAACAAGCAACATGACCGTCAGCTCTCTTTCTTCTTCAAATATCTTGATAAATGGGTGGCCATACCGGGCAGTTACGTTCCAGTCGATGTTACGGATATCGTCACCGAACTGGTATTCACGCACTTCGCTGAAAGCCATACCCCGCCCCTTAAACGCGCTGTGGTATTCTCCTGCAAAGATATTCCGGGAAAGCCCTTTCGTTTTTATCTCAATTTTCCGAACTTTTTTTAACAGTTCCGATGCTTCCACTTTTCTTTATACTTGAATTATTGATTAATAACAATTCCGACAGTGCTGATCTTTGAAAATGATCGCTCCTATCCTTCCACTAAGGGACTTCAATTGTATTCAATATTTCGCTGATGATCTCTTCGGTGGAAAGATTGTTCGCTTCAGCTTCGTAACTTAACCCGATACGGTGACGCAGAACGTCGTGACATACGGCACGGATATCTTCGGGAATCACATAACCACGTCGTTTGATAAATGCATAGGCTTTGGCGGCCTGCGCAAGACTGATTGAAGCACGGGGCGAGGCACCATAAGTAATCATCTCCTCGAATTTTGCCAATCCTGCTTCCTTTGGTTCACGTGTAGCAAATACAATATCGACAATATATTTTTGGATCTTCTCATCCATGTAAACTTCTTTCACAATATCCCTTGCCCTGACAATATCTTCGGGCTTTAACACCGTTTTTGCCCTTGGAAATTCCTTCAGAAGGTTCATCTGGATGATTAATCGCTCTTCGTCCTTTTTAGGATAATTCAATACGACCTTCAGCATAAAACGGTCGACCTGTGCTTCGGGTAAACGATAAGTTCCCTCCTGTTCAATTGGGTTCTGAGTCGCCATTACCAAAAATGGGTTCTCAAGCTTATAGGTGCTGGCACCAATCGTTACCTGGCGTTCCTGCATCGCCTCCAATAAAGCAGATTGTACTTTCGCCGGGGCACGGTTGATTTCATCAGCCAATACAAAATTGGTGAAAATAGGTCCTTTACGAACCACGAACTCTTCATTCTTCTGGCTATAGATCATCGTGCCGAGCAAGTCGGCAGGCAGAAGGTCGGGGGTAAACTGAATACGGGCAAATTTGGCATCAATAGTGTTCGCAAGTGTATTGATAGCCAATGTCTTTGCCAAACCGGGCACACCTTCCAAAAGTATATGCCCATCGGACAGTAATCCGATCAACAAGCTCTCAACCAGATGTTTCTGTCCAACAATCACTTTGTTCATTTCCATGGAAATAAGATCCACAAATGAGCTTTCACGTTGAATTCGTTCGTTAAGTTCTCTAATGTCCAATGTTTGATTCATAATCCAATAGATAATTAATTATTGTGCTTTAAAAACGGTTACGAAAATAGTGTTTTGAATTGTGTTAAGAGGTATGATTTAATTAAAAAATGTTAAGTCTTCACTCAAAAGTAATAGTGGGGCATTGATTATGCTTAAAGTTTCAGGATTAGCCTGTTATTCCGCGCCTGTTGCAGGTAACGATAACGTGGTTTTTTGATGACGATCCTTTTTCCTGAAATCGTATTTTTATCTTCATAACAAACTTCCAGATATTTATTTCGTTTTATTTAATGGCTCCGTAAGAAACCGGATGCCGGCAGAATAAATTTTCAATCATCATCCATATGGTTCAAAGATATTATTTCTACCACAAAGGTCGCTAAGTTTACACAAGGAACACAAGGTTAAAATATAGTAAAATAAGAATCACTGTTGTCCGGTTCGAATATTAACAAATTAAAATGTCGTCCCGTATTTACGGGATTGTTCTTTTGATCCTATAATGCACTTATCTACAAAGATATAGCAACTACGTTCTAAAAAGGGATACGGCGTAGTCCCACATGTGCGGGATCGTCTTTGTAGAAATAAACAGAATTGTAGAAGTAAGCCACATACGAGTGGTGGTATCTTAGTAAAAACTTAATAATGTTCATATTACAAGAATCAATTAAATTTTACCCGGACACCAATAATCAAGTATATTGTGATCTTTGTGGTTTTCATTTTCACCTTTTCCAGCCCCTGCCAATGATAAGTTACAGCCGTTTTACCAAGCCATTTCCCTACGTGAAATTTTCAAACGGCCTAATCGTTTTTATCAAACATCTTTTTTCTAAAATTAGTCGGGCTAACATGGCAGAGTTTTATAGGTATCATGGTCTGTCTTTCTGTGCACCATCTGTGCACTATCTGTGCACTATCTGTGCTAAATCAGCACACAAACTATACATAAACTGTACAGGAAGTACACACAAAATGCACATAAGATATGGATATGGCACGGAGGAAACCCCTGCAAGATTTATTGTTCGGGTATTTTTATTTTGGCGAGGAAATGGGGGCTGCTGATGAAAAAGATGAAATGCGATTATTACTTTAGCCGATTAACGTCTAATCATCTTTCCCTGTCAATAGGAAGTGCATTTCCAAAAATTCAAAGTCTTCTCCAATACGATTCCTTCTTTAATTATAACTGTATTATAATCAGAATATAAGTACACATCCGACGGAATGATCAAAAATGTATCGGGTGGTAATTCAATGGCTAATTTGCCATTTTTAACAGCTGTTTTTATACTCTTTGCTTTTAACTGCTCAAAATCCCCGTTAACCTGATTATCCCAGTCTGATTTTTTAATAAAATGTAAATCGCCATTGTAATTATTGTAAATTCTGCGATTTTCATCAATCATTGGCATGCAATCACCGATACCATATTTTATATTTCCAGTAACACCGGTTGATACAATTACCTGTTCATCAGTTTCTTTTTCACAACTTATGATACCAATTAAGCAGACTATTAAGATTATGGTTTTCACGTTGATTAATTTTATAAGCTATCGCTATAATAGATGCAATAACCGGGAAATTAGTTGCTTTCAGCATGGTACAGAACGGAATAATTTCTTGTTTTCAAACATACTTAAACTGGAAATATCGTTTTCATAATCGTATCATTTGGAATTTACGGTATCTATCTTGTTTTAAGTGAATTCAGTCCATTTAACCATTTTGTCTTTTAGATTTAGGGTTTCTCCATCAACAACAAAAGTGCCATCTCCATTTGCATGAAACGTTCGTTTTTCTTTACGCTCATAATCGTACCATGCTTTGACACCTTCTAATATAAAAAGACTATATTTGTTTATCAAACTAATATCTAATACTTTACACTCAATATTGGCTAGACATTCAGCGATTAGCGGTGCTTTAATCTTTTCTGATTTTAGAGGCGTCAATCCAAATATTTCAAATTTATTTGTATCGCGACCTGAACAATTACCTATCTCAACTACTTTACTTGCAATGTCAACGGTTGGAATTGATATAACACACTCCCTTGTCTCCCGTAATGCCGTATAGCTGTAATCCCACGAGCCTATGATACAACCGATTTGTGGTGTAAAATCCATAATCATGTGCCAGCTCATAGTCATGATATTGGTCTTTCCCTTATTTAGCGTTGTTACTAAAACCACTGGCCCTGGTTCTAAAAACTGAAATGCTTTTGAAAGTGGAAATTCTTTCATACCTTATTTCTTTAGTCTATCATTTAACAAATCCTCTCATCTGAGTCGATTAATTCATAGTTCGTACTTCTCCCGCCTGCTGCAGGTTTTTTCAATATTTGTTTATCCGATATTGATCACTTAACGGTTTCCCAAAGTTAAGTTTAAAAAAAATCAACAGCAAATAATCAGTTGAATTTAGGATTGAAATGTATGGCAAAATGGAGCGGGATTCGTGACCGGCGATTGAAAGTCTTTACATATCAATATTTTGTATAAATTTACAATTCCGGATGAATTTATGCGAGAACCTTTTTAAAGTAAGGTGATTATAACCGTTACAAACGACGGACAACTAACTCCTCCCTGTAAAAACGGGGTCCCGACTTTCGGGATTGCAAACGAGAAGTATCCGGGGAAGCCACTGCAAGATTTACTGTCCGGATACTTGTATTTTGAAGAGGAAATGGGGTTGCTGATGAAAAAGATAAAATGGGATGGGAATCGGAATGAGTGCCGAAATGGTAAAATAAACCCTCAAGGTTTTTGAAACCTTGAGGGTGGGGTGTTAAATGTCTTTTTAGAACTTCGTTCTAGTTTTAAATATTCAGGACTGCCTAGATAAACTTAAATTCAAGTGATTAAGTACTGTCTTCTTTAGTAGATTTAGAGCTGTTGAGATATCTTGAAACCTTAATCACAACAAATTAAATTACAGCTATTTAGAAAAATTCAATTTTGAATATTTAACACCCCACTTTGAAGGGTAAATATATTGTTGTATCCCATAACATACATAAATATAATTTATTTCGGAATTATTATAGAGTACACTTTGTACAAAGTTCTCAAGATACTTCTGAGTAATAATTATCCCTTGCAGGACAGAATATTATACACGTATATAGGTTATTAATAAGGCATATGCGCATATATAAATATCAATAAGGACAATAATCTATGTCTAAATTCTTCTTTGGGGGGACCATTATCTTGAATTTATAATGAATAAAACAGAAGTTTTTCTGAATGAATATTTTTAGTGGTGGACTTGTTTTATTTATAAAATGGATTTCAGTTTTATCTGCTTTTCCTTTTCAACAAAACCGTCTACTATTTTACGAAATTCGATTGGGGCTAAGTTCTTAAATCCTTTATTAAATGCATAATACCTTATGTAGTAATCAAAAGAATATATCCGATTAATAATTTTTTTATTATCGCTTGAATAATTTAGGTATTCATTTATACATGTACTTATTTTCAATTTGTTTGACTGAAAAAGGTCTTGTAACGAAATTAGTGTGTCAAGATTAATTAGTACTACATCCTTTATTTGATGATGGTTCTTTATGTTGCCCTCAATCAGTAATTGCTTAAACCTCTCTTTTAAAATATAATTTATTCCTTCTACCTCAAAACTACAGTCAGTATGTACTAATATAGGATAAATAACAATTTTGTTAGGGATAAATTCATCTAATTCAGATCGATTATACTGTAAGTTTTGGATTTGTTTAATTGTATTAACTAATTGTTTAATACCTTTCTTTTTATCGCTTGACGTTTCTTCAAATTTTTCTAAAATACATCTCTTTATTTCCTCAAAATCCCCCGAATGTTTGGTTTTTTTATTTAATGTTGGATCTTTAAATTCGAATAGGAAGACCTTATTTCCTTGTCTCATGTAAAAATCAGGTTCTCCTTCTTTTAAAATAATTTTAATATTTTCACCTTTTAACTGAATGTCGGCATAATTCTTAAAGCACAAGTCAATTGTCTTATAAAAGGCAAAGTGCTCCGCAAATTTTTCACCTAAATCTGATTTTAAATCTCCGAAATCCTTAATTCTACATTTGTTTTTACTTAATACTTTTGCAAAGTCAAATAAAAATCCCTGATAAATTTTGTCGACAAAAAAATTGAAATATAGAAACAAATAATAGTTTTCATATTTGTAAATAGGCGTATTTCTTAACTCAGTAAAATCATCAGATCTTTTATAATTTCTATGCTCATTCAAACAGAACGCATCAAGGAAGTCAGCTGTTTGCTTGTTTAAATTCGGAGCACAAAGCTTTGGCGTTAATTGAATATCTTGTTGCAACAGCGTAAGATAAAATGTGATTAAATTGAGTAGATATTTATCCCAAGTAGCGACATTATATTCACGCAAGAAAAGCAATAGGTACTCCTTATATTCAACATCGGTTTCACAAAAACTAAAAAAATAGAATGTTTTAATAAACTGGATTCGATAATCTTTAAATGAATCAATTTCTCTGAAACTTAACTTTGCTGGAAGCATTTTGCGTACTAAATCATCAATACTATCATTATCATCGCAATTAAATGCTGCTTGTTGCTTTCTTATCGACGTTTCAATGCACCATAAATAAGCCTTGAATAGGTCAGATTCCTGCTCTGCTGATAATTTATCTTCGATGAAGTTATTATCTTCCAGTAGGTATTCAATGAGCATCAAAGAAGATGTCGCATCTATAAAATGAAATTTTGGATCTTCATGAAGGCTTCTTTCCCGAATTACTTTTGAAACACGCTTGTTATCTTCACTTGCTAATAGTAATACCCATTGCAGCAGAATAGATGCATGAGTCTTCTTTGTTGTTTCCCCAGGTAAACTTAATTGACACAATAAGTATGAAATCCTTTCAATAGCTGTTATTTTTGGTATACTTCTTAAAATACTTTTGATATTGAAAGAATCAAAATCCTCATATATATCGCTATATGCTAAAAAAAATTGCCGTTCAAGAATTGCATCTTTCATTTATCTCTTAATAACCAACTGAGTACTTTTTATAAAATATCATAATGATCTCTGCAGTAACACAGAACTTATATCGTACATTTCTTCTTGAAAGCAAATTTAGTTATAATAATTTTATTGCAAATAAAAATTCGGTTTGTTTTGTGTTTGTTCATCCGTCGTAAGATGCTTTTATTTTGATTATTGCCTAGTTATCAATTTATTGCAAAGTAAAAAAATCCGCATGAGCGGATTTAGTTTAGTGGTCTTGTTAATAGATCACAAAACGGGACGACTCAAAATTGAATATTCGTCACAATAATTTACTGTAAAATATTGTATCCACGGTCATGTAAATAATTATCTTTAAAAGCTTCAAACAAACATCTTATTTTTAAATAGTTAACATCTCCTACTAATTGTGTAATATCAAAAGTGAGCAAATATTCTATATCTTTTTGGGACATATAATTACCGTGTATCAGTATTTCTCTGATTTGGTCAGTGTCGTCAATATATTCTCTGTCGTCAGGGTTGTGGTTTTCTTTTAGGAATTTAATCAAACATTCTGTTAGGATTGGTTTTGAATGTGTTTGAATTTCATCTATAAAGCGCAATATTTCATCTACTTTACTGTCAATGATCGATCGGTCGTTAAAAAATATTCTGCCATTAGAATGTGCTGCATCATTTCTTGATTTAACACTTAGGCAATAGTTGCCTATTTGAGAGTTGTCACAACCAATCAATTTTAAGAAACGAATAAAATTACTTTCGCCTAATTCCACAAAAGCAAATGGTGTAGTTGCTGCTAAAAATTTATTTTCAAATTCTTTGCTTACCCCAATCATTGCCTTTTCAAAATCTGTCTTTCTGTTTTCCTTTATTTGCCACACTTCAAAATAGACAAAACACATATAGAGCATATGAATTGCAATAAATGCAAACGGATATTTCTCGTTGTTATAATTACTCTCATAACTCTCCCAAAGAAAATTAATATAATCCTCTTCGTCCTTAGTTTTGTAAGAGTTGGGCAAATAGGTTAATATGTCATTTGTATTAGCCATTATTCAGCCCAAAGTTTATTGATCTCATCTTTTATCTTTTGCTCAAATAGTTGTATAAGTTCTTTATTCCCATCTACCAACGCTTGTTCCCTTTCTATTTTTTCCACTACGGCTTCTTGTTCATTAATTGAAGGAAGTGGAATATTATAACTCAGAACAAAATCTTTTGGAACCCTTTGTAATCCGCCGGTTCCTGTCATTCTCAATTTACCTTGTTCTCTAAATTTTAATGAAGTAACATTTAAGTATATCCAATATGGTAAAACTTTATCGGAGTTCCTTAACACGGTAAACTCACTAGAACCAAAACCAATTCCATTTACCAAATCTTTTGCAATACCTGCTTTCCCATTTTCAAAACAAGGTGTTACTTTCGCGACTAATACATCATTATTTTTAAAATAAGTATATCCAGAATAAACCTCAGACAATTTCCTTACTTCTTTTGGAGTGAAATTTTCAGAATTGTCATTAAGATCAACCATTGGAACAAAGGAAACTAAGGTATTTTCGTCAATACCATTTAATTCTGATTTCTTTGGATTTATCTCACAAATTTTCCCCAATTCAACCAATTCCCATTCTGAATTTAGGTCAATTTGAGGTTTGTAATTTTCTACTACTTGTTTAGCTCCGGAAATTATTTTTTCAAAGTGCTCTATTCTTGCAATAATTTCTTGCTGAATTGAATATGGAGGAAGTGGTATTTTATAATTTGCAAAGTGTGTTGCATAAACGTGAGGCTGTCCTCCTCCAACTTGAAATCTATAAAAGTCTTCTTGCTTTGACTTTAATAAATAATATACAAATTTAATATTAAGTTCATTTTCGTCTTTTGTTTCAATGGTTGAACAGTCAGAAGCGAAAATAGGATATTCAAAAAAATTAATAAATCCTGCATAAGCACCAGAAGAACTGACCGTAATTACATTCCCCTTTCGATTTGCCTCATTATGATAATATGCAGGTTGCTGCCCTCCGGCAATTACAGGAATTGCACCTTCAACTGAATCCTTTTTTGTTATTGTGTTACCTCTTTTAATTAATGTAACATCTGACAGCTCAACAAAATCGAACTTCCCTTTATGCCTTACTTTAGTTACTCTATATTTATCTATTGACAAATTATAATCGTCAATTTCAGCAATTTGACTTTTATCAACAACCAATGCATTCAATGGCAAGTTGTCAAAATCTAATGCTGAATAATCATCGTTCCGAATTGCCGTAATGTATTGTTTAATTAAATTTGCTGCATCAGGTAAATCACTCGTAGCCAATTCTTTTCTTTGAGCGCCTAATCCAAAACCATCATTTTCTATTTTGACAAAAAGGATTTTATCGGTTTTCTTTGCAAGTGTTTTATCAATGAGTAAAATCGAAGTTTTTACACCGCTATACGGCTGAAATATACCTGCAGGTAAACTCACTACTCCATATAAATATTTTTTGGTCACCAACAATTTACGTAATGCTTTGTAGGCAGTGGCGCTTTGGAAAATTATACCTTCCGGTACAATAACTCCTGCTCTTCCCGTCGTAGGGTTTATGTGTTCCATAATATAATCCACAAAAAGAACTTCACTGCGGTTGGCTTGCATCGTGAATTTTTTGTGCGGACGTATTCCACCTTTTGGTGTCATAAAAGGGGGATTGGCTAAAATAACATCAAAATAATCACCCCAACGTTCTTCACTGGTAAGGGTGTCGTATTCAAATATCTTCGGCGTAGTAAAGCCGTGTAAGTATAAGTTTACCAAACTTAAGCGAACCATTTCAGAGGAAATATCATAACCCACAAAGTTGTTGATTAGTTTTTTCCGATCAACTGGAGTAAGTAAATCTCCTTTTGTCTTTTTGGCATTCTCTTTTAAAATATGTTTGTAGGAAGAAATCAGGAATCCTGCAGTCCCGCAAGCAGGATCGCAAATAGTTTCTTCTTTTTTAGGTTGTATAATTTCCACCATAAAATCGATGATGTGCCTCGGTGTACGGAATTGTCCTGCATCGCCTTGCGAGCCTAAAACCGATAATAAATATTCAAACGCATCGCCTAATTTTTCGCTGTGTTCATAGGTAAATTCATTGATAACTTTCAGGAACATTTTTAGCGTTTCTGGATCGCGATAAGGTAAATAAGCGTTTTTGAAAATATCTCTGAACAGTTGCGGAATATTAGGGTTTTGGTTCAGTTTTACAATGGCTTCGCCATATAAAGCGAGCATTTCATAACCTCCGAGTTTGGGATCAAATATTTTCGACCAACTGTATTTTTCGTAATCGCCCGTAAAAAAAGTGGCTTCACCCCCAAATTCCATCGCTTCTTTATCCATATCGTCCATGAACTTATAAATCATGGCAATGGTAATTTGCTCAACCTGACTTTGTGGGTTTGGTAGTTTTCCTACCAATATATCGCGTGCAGTATCTATTCGTCTTTTTGTTTCCTGGTCTAACATGCTATGCTATAAATTTATTTAATGATACATTATCTTTTATGTACTCTGGAATCGCCGTGCGCAGTTCGGGTGTCAATTTCCTGAAGACATCACCATTTGGATTGGTGTTTAATAATGCATACTTTTTGTTTTCAATAATATCCCTGAATTCTGTGTCAGTGATATAGCTTTTAAAATAGTCTTTGGCAAACGAAAAATATTCATCGGTCGGCAAATAACGGCTGTCAAATTTTTCAAACTCATCTTCAAGTAATTCGTCTTTACTTTTGAAGTATGGAATAAAACCAAATATTTTTTCGATAATTTCACGTAGCTGTAATCTGCGGTCAATTTTTACCGCGTTTCTCAATTTGCTAATGTTGTAATACTCTTCCGGCTTTTCAAAAATGTTGTCATAGATGTATTGCTCAATGGCTTCAAAATCCTTTTGTAAAACCATTTCCTGAATATTGTTGTCTTCTTTTACCTTATCTTCAAATTTGTCAAAATACATTCGGTCTATCTTCATTCCCTCAAGCCCAATCTCATTTACTGTCATTGACTTCAACGGGTCTGATAAAATGCTGTCGTAATCACCGGAAGTAACGTATTCTCCGCCTCTTTTAAAGTTAATCGATGAACCTTTGGGTGGCAACTTGATTACCTCATCATAATTGAATTTCTCTTCAAAGAATTCGCAGTTGGCAAAGAAATCAAAGAGTTTGAATTTTGATTTCTTTAATTTTTCAGGTTGAATGCCTTCAATTAGAGTCTTGTCTTTTAGTATTTCTTTATTTGCAAAATTGCATTTTCTTGTTCCTCGTCCCTTAATCTGAATAAAATCGGTGGGTGAATATATGGGCCTCATCAAACATACATTCAACAAATCTGGACAGTCGTAACCCGTTGTCATCATTCCGACTGTAACACAAACTCTTGTTTTGCTTGTTTGATACAAATCAAAGAAATTACCTTTCCCTCCTAATCGATTGTTCGTAAAATTAATCGTCAACTGTTGTGCATCTGGAATCCATGAAGTTACCTGCATTGCAAAGTCCGATTGATATTTACCGGGAAACTTTTGGTCGGCAAATTCATTGAGAATCTGAGTTATCTTTGCTGCATGGTTTTGGCTGACACAGAAAACAATGGTTTTGCCAATCTCACCGGAAATTGGGTCAACAAAAGCATTGTCTATAAATGTCTTGCAAAATATTTGATTTGTATTTTCTGAGAATAATTTCTTTTCATAATCCCGTTGCGAAAATGTAGTAGAAGTTTCTTCTCCGTCTTCATCAGTTATTAATACCGTATATCCTTCGTCATTTAGCAGTTCTGCTGTAATTTCTGTTCTTGCATCCACCACACAGGGATTGACTAAATATTCGTCGCGGACTCCATCCAAAAGACTGTATTGGTAAGTCGGTTTGCCATCTTCACAACCGAAAGTTATATAAGTGTCCAACAACATTCTTCTTTCGAGTTCTCTTGGGTCCTTATCATTTAAAGCGTCTTTGTCAAACTTCTTTAAATAGTCTTTAGGTGTGGCAGTTAGTCCTAATTTGTAACCGATGAAATATTCAAAAACCGCCCTGCTATTGCCGCCAATGCTTCGGTGTGCTTCGTCTGAAATAACAAGATCAAAATCAGTAGGTTGAAAAATACGTTTGTATTTATTTTTGAATAAAAAGGACTGTACTGTTGAAACAACAATCTCAGCTTGTCGCCAATCATCCCTGTTTTCTTTATAAATGCTGCACTTGTAATCAGTTTTAAGATACTGTTTAAATGCTTTATCCGCTTGATCTTCCAATTCCAAACGGTCAACTAAAAACAAAACGCGCCTCGCATTTCCGGTTCTCAAAAACAGTTTGATAACAGCAGCCGCAGTTAAAGTTTTACCGGTACCTGTTGCCATTTCAAATAAAAAACGGTCTTTCCCATTCTTTACTTCTTCCTGAATTCTTTCAACAGCACGTACCTGGTACTTTCTTAAAAAGCGGAGTTTGTGTTCTTCAATAAAAGCGTCGCGTTGTCCTTCGTAATTATATCTTGGATCGTTTTCGTAATCATGCTTTTGGGTTCTTACAACGTAATCATCATTAACTATTTCATTAATAAGCGTTTCTGAATTTGGTTTAAAATCTGTATAGCCAATAACCATCTCAGGTCTTGGGAATTTGGAAATAATATTTGGGTTTCCTCTTTGCAAATCCCAGAAGTAATGCAAATTCCCATTTGATAAAATGATAAACCTGCAATTCTGCGATTGTGCATATGTACGTGCTTGTTCCTTTGCCGCAAGTGGATTTATTTCTTCTTTCTTCGCCTCCAATACAATAAAAGGAAATCCTTTGTTGTCAAGCAAAAGATAATCGATATAACCATTTGAAGTCTTTTCAAAATCTTCCCCAAACTCATCAAGTTCTGTTTTGGTAAGTTTGACGTTATTTTCTAATACAATATTGGCTGTACCTTTCTCATCGTCAAAGAAACGCCAATCTGCTTCCTCCAGCAGTTTGTTTATTTTAATTCTTGATTTTGCTTCTTTTGACATTATGAATTTTCTAAAGTTGTAAAGTTACATTTTTTGCTCCCATTGTAATCAATAAATCAGTCCAAAATGACAACCACTCTATTCGCTGTGTGTATGCACATCTTGTAATTTTGCGAAGGATCAGTTGCCCTTCATTTTTCTGTCTTTATGCAGCAAAAATTCATTCATCATTCTGTCTCTGTTTTCTCTTTTTACAATGAACGTTCGTTAGTTTATATATCCTCATGTTTTTAACGTGTATATATTTTTTTGGCAAGCCTATTTTATTCAAATGCAAAAATTACCGCTGTTAAGATTCATAAATCAATGCTATAATTTTTACATCTTAACTTTACCCAACCCAATATTTACTTTTTCCATAGGCTGGTGGAAACTGTAAATGTAATTGTGCGGTTTTTGGACTGAATCATCTGATAACCTGGATCTGCTTCTTGCAGGCCATGCTGGTAGATCAGGTTAAACCTCATCTTATCCAGCTTATAAAAGAATCCGGCGTCGAGCGAAATATCATCACTGGCTCTGCTATTTCCCGATTGCCGGTCTCCCAATCCAAAACGGTAACCTGCCCCGGCAAGTGCGCCCCACCGCTCATTGATCTGACATTTAAGGTGCAAGGGAACAGTCAGATAATTGGCATTTTCTCTCGACAAAGTACCCATTCCCGGATTACTGCCTCCCACTGTTACACTTATCGAATTGAGTCCTGCCCCTATGTTTTCGTATTCGAGACCCGATTGTGCGGAGAAAATTGAATTATCGAAATAATAGGTCTGTTCCAAACCTGCGGTTGCGCCAAAATAGATTTTGTTGCCCGATGAGGAAACCCCGCTGCTCAGGAATGAACAGTTAATCCCGCCCTTAAAGGTGGTTTCCCAGTTCTCCTGGCTAAATGCGCTTAAAGATAATAACAGGATGGGTAAAAGCAATAGTCTTTTCACACGTTTAAATTTTTGTAAGTTATTAATATTTAATTCGTATCGACAACATCACTCTTTCGAAATAATCAACGGTGTGGAACTCGCATTCGTCAGCTGACGGATTACACATCTTCTTTTATGATAAATTGCCATGCTCGTTTCATCATAACAATTACCATTCGTTTGCATAACAAATGTAGTGTTATTTTATCGGAATTTACAAAACTAAATATTACCGGAAAGATATTTTATTCGCTTTATTTATCGATAAAACCAGCATCTAAAGGCTTATATATTTTATTGCCAATATTTTAACGATCGGGAATGTATGGAACATATTTTTTATGCCACTATTGCTTTGATCTGTTTTTTTAATGGCATCACTACAGCAAAGGCAACTAATAATATAATGGCGGGCACTAATTTATTTATCACTCTTTGTAACCTGTAAATTTGTAAAATGAGCTTCTGTTTCAGGGCCTATCCACAATCCAATATTACCATTATTATCGGAACCCAGTTTTAAATCGTTCACTAATAATGTTGGCTGGGTATTTCCATGTACATATAATTTTGCCCGGTCTCCATTAATTTCGATCCTTATCTTTGTCCATACTCCTGGCTCTAAATCAACATATGATTCGTATTTTTCGGGGAAATCCTTGCGTAATTTAAACCATGGGAAATCAGGAAAAGAGATATATTGCACCGAATGATTTCTTCGAATTTGGTCATCTGCTCTTCCGTTGGTCGGACGAATATAAATACATTCAAACTTCGAATTGTCATTATTGATTCGAAACGCAATACCAACAAATCCACGTGCTCCTTCTCCTGAATTTTCAGCTGGTTTTCCCGAAATATCGATTTCAATATTTCCATTCTTAAAATCCAGATTGCTGATTTTCACAAACCGCGCTTCAGTATCTTTGCCAATATCAGTTACTTTTAACGATTTTCGGCCCAGGTAAGTTTCTTCTGCTGCCGCTACATTAACTGATACAAGATCTTTATTGTTAATTAATGGAACTGATTCCTTCTTTAACTGGGCAAATACTGTGTTTGAAGAAAACAGAATCAGGAGAATTAAATAGTAAAATGTTTTCATTTCGCATTTATTGGTGATTATCAATAGCCTATTTTTTATTGCTCGCTAACATAATCGCGTTTTATTTAATGTCTTTCCAAAGTTAGGATTAAAAAAGATAAACGGCAAATAATCAACAAAGATTCAAATACCTGCAATAATGGTGTAAACACAAATTGTTGATTTTTAATGACAATCCTTATGAATCCGATCAATAAAATAATATCTATTATGCCTTGACTTATCTTGCGGTCATTTGTACGCTAAATCTGTTTTAAATCGTCAAGCCTTCTGCTTTTTAACGCTATTGCCAACCTGTATGGCAAATTCATGACAGTTTTTCTCGCATAATCCACAAAATATACACGAATCCAAATGGCATACATACGCTTTCTTTTTGCCTTTGAATGCAACTTTCAGTTTTCCCTTAAATGATAAATCTGTTAATTCTTTGTCCGATATATCTTTTAATATCAACACTTTATTTGGACAATTATTGACACATACGCCACAACCATCGCAAGATGATTTGTCGATGATTACTTCTCCCGCCATCGCTGTCTGTTTATTCCGGGAATTAAGTTTTATTAAATAGCTTTTTAGTTGATTCCTCATTAGTGAACAATTTTTAATAGGTGATTAATAAACATGATTGTTTTATAACAGCAGGTTTATCCTGACTTGTATTTAGTTAAGAGATATTTAAACAATCAGGAATTTTCAGTGCTGGTGGTTTCTTTGTCATCAAAATGGTCTTTTGATTCTTCCCGTGAATGCGCGTGGTGGTACCAGTGTTTTCTGAATTCTTCCCTTTCTTCAGGAGTCATATGTTCAAGTTTTTCATGTAATTTGCTCTTAAATTTCTCATGCAGAGAATCCTTGCTATGGTTATTGCAGGCGTGCTTCAGTCCATGAAAACCAAAAAGTAAATGTGATAGGATAAGTAAACCAACAGCCTGCCAGAAAGAAATCTGGGACAGGTGGAGAATTTCAGGCATAAGAGCGTTCCATAACAACATGGTTATTAAACCAAGAATTGCCACAGCAGCCAGCATTAACGGCACTACAACATATTTTTTCTTTCTTGTTAATCTTTTCATGACTTATAATTTAAAAATTTATTAATTCGTTATATAATGTTTGCAAGCGTTTTCGCAGATGTAAAACGGCATATCGTTTCCTTGAGATGAGCGTATTCACGGTTTCGCCTGTCAATCCGGCAAGTTCTTTAAATGAGATGCCTTCCAGTTCATTCAGTTCAAATATCATTCTCTGTTCCCGCGGAAGTTCTTTCAAGGCAATTTCCAACTCCTCCCAAAAAAGCGATTTTAGGTATTCATTTTCAGGTGTATTCTCAGTTTCATAAATCAAACCGACAAATTCTGCAACCATATCTTCGTTCTCGGAAAAGTATTCTGACAACGGTTCCGGTCTTTTTTTCCTATACAAGTCGGTTATGCGGTTTCCGGCAACGGTATAAAGCCATGCGGAAATATGTTCAATTGGCTTCATCAACCGGTCGGCTTCTGCAAGCTGATAGAATACGTCTTGCAAAATATCCTCGGCATCTTCGGCAGAGCTAACCCTTTTCCAGATAAAACGCTTTAAACGACTTCTGTAATTCCGGGCTATTTCGGCTGTATTTTGTTTTTGTTCCAAACTATCTGATATTGCTATTAATACTTATCTGGCCTTACTGTCTACAAATAGATAGACGAATAAGCCAGACAAATATTTTAAACGGGGGAAATATTTTGTTTTCTTCTTCGAAAGTTTTATAACGACAATATGTTCTGTACATAGTTTCAGGTTGATTGTCTTTAACCTATTAGGGGACGAGGTATTCTGCCAAACTGAGGTTTGTTTATATAAACGGGGTTTCCGTACAATTCATTCCATTACGGACGGATTATGAGATTATAACCGTTGTTTGTTCCGGGCAATGTTAGCGCATCTGCGTGGTTAATTGAAAAATCGATGTTCTGTGCGCCTTTATTGCAAAACTTCTGCCAGAAAAAAGTTTAACCGCAACGCGATACCGGAGATCTGCGACTTTGATGTTTCTACAATACCGCACATGCGGTATTAATCACTACACGATAGTTTGATAACACGCTTTTTATTTGTCTCATTCATTATCGTGCATGGTTTCAAAATGCAGGAGATTCGAAAATAAATAGTTGTTAGCTTGACGGCTATGCGAAAATTCGGGACACGAAACAAAAAACAGCATCAAAATCCTTAACTAAACGGGCTATTCCATTTTTATAATTTTTCCGGAACAAAAATAAAACAGTCGGTTTGAATCTTAGCCTTAAACACTGATCCCCGGAATGTGCAGCATTTTATCCCGATAATTACTGGGGTTACAAATCCGCACCGGCGGTTTGTCAGATTATTACCACCAATCTTGTGCCATCCGACACATCCATATCCCATAATCTTTCAATTTCTTTCAGGTCTACGCTTTTTGTCTCAACCTTTAATTTATTATTAGCGGCCAACCTAAACATTTTGGGAACAATGTCACGAAACAATTTTCTCATTTCATCTTTTGTCCAACTGCCCATGCCTGAACCTGATAGCTGAAGATCAACACTTCTTAAAATCTCTGCCGATAATTGAATTTTGTCTCCTGTTACAGAACCAATCGAGACAAATCGTGTTTTATGCGTAAACGAACCATTTCCTTTCAGTGCTTCAAGAATAAGTTCTGCCGTATGCCCCCACAAATAATCAATGATGATATCAATGGGTGTGCTCTTATGGATCATTTCTATCTGTGCAATAAAATTTTCGTCATTTTGTTTTACAGAAACGATTTCGTCTGCACCCAATGCCAGCAACGATTGAAGTGTTTCCTCATTCCTCCCTGTAACAATTATTTTTTTTGCGCCATAGTATTTTGCAACCTGTACCGCTATTTTACCAGTAAATCCTGTCGCCCCATTTATCAAAATTGTTTCGCCTTTTTTCATCCCTGCCCTGAAACGAAGTGCCATTGCTGAACCCGCAACAGCATTGGGCAAGGCTGCCGCCGTGACATCATCTATGCCTTTCGGCAGTTTTATCATTCTATCTTTTTCGATTACGGCTTTTTCTGCCATCATACCGTTTCCTAATGCAAATACTCTTGTACCGTTTTTCAATACTCCAACTCCATCGCCACCGATTACTTTTGCATGACTAATGTCTCCTGTTGTTGAATAATGTTTGCCACTTGCCCTCGACTTATCGATGTGTTTAATGGCTACTGCTTTCATGGAGATTAGAAGCTCATCTTTGCCACAGATAATCGGTTCAGGAAAATCTTCCGTGTATTGCGGCATATCGCCTTTTTGATACATTACTGCTGCTTTCATTTTTTCTGATTTTTTATATAATACTGCCTATTACACAACTTAACGCATACTAAAATCTTCGTAATGAAAGTAGTGCATGTTAAATCCCGAAGACTTCAGTCCTTTCATTATAGATTTTTTGAAATCACTCGGGCTGCAAAACCAAATAAATTAAGCATCCTGCGTATAATGCACCTGTTATCCATCTTTTTGTAGTCGTTATTTTACCTGTTGCTTTTATTTGACAAAGGTATGCTGGTGTAATACAGTGAGACGATAACATTTGTTATCAAATGCATGTTAGCTTTTTCCTCTGGCTAACTGACTTTTTATACGGCTGAGATGAACCGTGCTGATTCCCAAATAGGAAGCGATGTAATGCTGAGGTACGCGTTGTATAATCTGTGGCATCTCTTTTATCAGATTGAGGTATCGCTGTTGCGGAGTATCCTTTATAAAAGAAAAGTGATGTTTCATGTAAACAAATGTGCGTTCAAATATGGCATCGGTAAACTTATCTCTTAACGCAGGAATTTCACTTATTTCAGCAATAATTCTATCAATATCTTCTTTCCTGATAAACCATAACACACTTGGCTCAATAGTTTCGACTGTAACAGTGCTTGGGTGTTTCTTTCTAAAACTTTCAATAGAAGCAACAGTATTGTTTTCAAAGAAAAACTGAAATGTGACGTCTTTCCCGGCGTTGTTAAACCAGGCACGAACACATCCTTTTTCAATTAAAAATGCTTTCTTCGGGATATCACCTTCCTGTATGAGAATGGTTTTGGCAGGAACTTCCATGCGGTTAAAGCAATTGGTATAGTCTGTCCATTTGTCATCATCAAGCGGAAATTTATTTCTAAACTGATCGAACATTTGCTTATTAATTTTGCAAGCGATGGTCATGAAGTTAAAACTCGTCTATATTTATATATACCTGAAGAGCACATAAACCACTTTTTTGAAATATAGGCATGCTTTTGGACATCTATTTTATTCAAACACAATTGTCCTGTTTTTGTTTGAATCGTGAAAAATCAAAATTTAATGGCAGCTTTCCCCTTCAAAGTTACCGATTTTCCTTTCCAGACAAACGTACCTGCCAGCTGATCAGGCAATTCAACAAAACCTTCTATGCCATCGCTGCCTGATTTTTTTAAATCGAAACGTATTAGTCCCAAAGGATGCGGCATCTGTCCTTTAATAAATTTCAGCGAACCTAAAGCCGGTTCCATTTGTACGGACCGAAAACCGGGAGTAGCAGGCCTGATCCCTGCAACAGTAGCCAGAAAATCGTAATTCGGACTTGCACTCCATGCATGACAATCGGAACGGGATGGATCGGGATTTTCGGCAAATGTGGTCAGTCCGTTTTGCAACATAGTCTCCCATAGACCAAGCGTTTGCAGATAACGATCGGCCAATCCTGTTTTCTTCAACGCCTGTGTAAGGTAAAACCTGAAATACATGGTTGGCTGGATAAGTGTCTTGTCATCAATAAATTTCGTAACAAGCGCTTTTTGACTGATTTCCGGAATAGTATTGGTCAATACACCAAAAATCTGGGCATGCATACTGTAACTTTTTTTTGCAGGAGTATCAGCAAGGTATCCTCTTTGCTCATTCCAGCAATTTTTATAAACAGCCTCAGTGAGATTTTGGGCTAATTGCTTATATTTCGCTGCCTCATAAGTATTTCCAAAATATTCGTTTAGTTCAGCAGCCCGTTGCACTGCATAGGCAAACTGCATTGTAAGAATGGACGAATTGCCATCGACACTCCCGCCATCAGGAACTCCGCCTACCCTGCTTTCTGAAATCCACGGCCATTCAATTGCCCAGTCCACAAAATTCCAGTATTCCACTTTCCCAAGCATACCTGTCTTTGGATCGATTCGTGCATTAAACCAACCTAAAACCTGATCAATTCCGCCCATAAATCCTTTCACAAACTGAGGATCGTCGCGAAGTGTCCAGTAATCATGTACCATATCTACCCAGTAAAGTGAGAATGGAGGAATAATCTGTGTATTTGCCGAAGGATAACGACTTTGGGTCAATCCCTCATAAATAATTGATTCCTTGTAATCTGAAAGCGCATTCCGGATAAGACGATCGTCACCCGCCACGTAGAGCGATATAAATGATTGAATCCTTGTATCGCCTACATATTGAAGCTGTTCGTAATAAGGACAATCGTAATAAGTTTCGTTAGCACATAACCGGGCTGTGCGCCACCCCACGTTCCAGATTTTCTTGAGGTTTTCGTTATCCGATTCAAAAACAGCCTTTTCCTGTAATGGATAAGCTGTAAATTCGCTTTTAAAATCATTAATTGTCAAAGGCTTGTCCTTCGTCTCAATCTCGAATTGAAGGTAACGCCACGTGCGAAACCACAATGGTCGGAACAATCGGTTATCTCCTCCGTCAGGAAGAAAAAAGTCGGAATAACCCACTATCGTTTTCCCTTCTATTTCATTACGGTTCCCTTTTTGCCCGTTTGCATCGAACAACGATTCGGAATAGGTCATTTTTACCTGACTTCCGTTCCCGTTTGATGTCAGCAATTCAGGATATCCTGTTGTAAGGTTTCCCTGGTCAAACAAAACAGTCATTTTGGTATTTGCCGGAATCACCCATTTTTCTTTACCATGAATAAATCCCTCAGGAACAGCTCCTCCGGTTGTCCTGCGCACGGTTGATAAACGCTGCCACGTCTGCTCCATCATTGGAATCCGGCGCGGTGTCAATACCCAGTTAATATCAGTTCCAACCCCGCGCGGATGGCCAACGTCTATCGTTTTCGCAGATTTCCAGTTCGCGGCATCAAACCCCAACGTTTCCCATCCCCACGGATATTTGACTCCCTCAACACGATCGCACGGACCTACGACAACAAACTGACCGGCAGTCTCTTTAGCACTTGCAGAAGCGGAGGAATAGGCACCGTTTTTAATTACTTTCCATGAAGAATTGGTATTAATAATCTCTTCAGCCGGCGAATTTCCCTGAACAATTAATGCCGTTTTTATCGAGAATTGTGCCCAGGGTTTTGATTCACCAAAATTCCAGACCTCAGCGGCAAGTAAATTATTTCCAGACTTTAGGTAAGGTGCAATATTAATAGTTTCGTAAAACCAATGAGCGAGATCTCCTCTTGATGGTCCAAAACTCACTGCTTTTCCGTTCACAAACAGACGGTAACGATTATCAGCCGAAATATGAATGATAAACGATGATGGGATTGATTTTAAATCAAAGCTCTTCCTGAAATGAAATACACCGTAATCGAGAACTGACTCCGAAGGATGTGTGATCCAGGATGCTTTCCAATGATTATTAAGCAATTCAGGGTTAATCTTTATACTATCGGCGGGCTGAGAAATTGCATTTGAGATACACAAACTAAAAAGCAATATGCTAAAAGCGAGAAATCTTGAGATCATAATACTTCGATTGAAGTTGTTGAATTAGCAGATATTTTGGTTTGCTAAAATTAATCGATATAACAAACAAATATCAGATTTTTATTGAAAAATATTTTTTAAATTTGGAGACATTATCAAACTAACTTAGAATCATAAACATTACAGCAGACAATAGATCTCATCAATATATTCTGACAACTTAATTTTAAGGAGGACGGAAAATGATTACAAAAGATGAAGTTTGCAAAGTTCAGACGATGACGGAGGCGGAGAAATACGTCCTGCTTAAAGATGTCATTATCGATTATGAAAAGAAAGAGAGCAACCTGATACAGGTTTTGCACATGGCGCAGGCCATATTTGGCTATGTACCAGCTGAAGTACAGCATTTTATTGCTGATCAGATGGATTTGTCCGTGTCGAAAGTCAACAGCGTCTTGACCTTTTATTCATTTTTTTCCACACAACCCAAGGGCAAATACTCGGTTTCAATTTGTTTGGGAACTGCCTGCTATGTGCGTGGAGGCAAGGAGGTTTTGAACAAACTAAAATCGGTGCTGGGCATCGACGTTGGTGCAACTACCGATGATAAAGTTTTTTCGCTGTCGGTCATGCGTTGCATCGGGGCATGCGGATTAGCACCAGCTATGACGATTAACAATAAAGTCTACAAACAGGTGAATCCCAATAAAATTCAGCGGATTCTTGGTATGTTGAAATAGAGGAAATCCCTTTCCTATCTAATTACGTCCGATTTAATCATCGGTGATATCATACAATCATTCTTTAAGCCATGAGAATAAATAACCTAAACGATCTTGAAGCGATCAGAAATAATTTTCTGAATCAGGAGAAGGAATTTGAGTACACAGCTCATATTTGTTACGCTGCCGGCTGCATCTCATCTGATTGTAAAGATTTTAAAGAGGCATTCGTGCAGGCGCTTGAAAAGGAAAACCTTCAGTCGAAAGTCAAAATAAAATTAACCGGATGTATGGGAGCCTGTACGCTGGGGCCAACCTTGATTATCAATCCCGGAAACACTTTGTATTGCAATCTTAATCCTGCAAGCGCCGCAACGATTGTTAATCAGCATATTAAAAAAGCAAGAATTGCAGAGAAATTTTGCTTCAAGGATCACGACACCGGCGAGTTTATTCCCGATCTGAATAACATCCCATTTTTCAAACATCAGAAAAAGATCGTCCTTCAGAATTGCGGAATCATTGACTATGCATTAATTAATGAATACATTGCCCATGACGGTTACTTTGCATTAGCGAAAGTTCTTAGTTCGATGACCGCCCTTGAAGTGATTGACGAAATAAAGAAGTCGGGATTGCGTGGCCGCGGTGGCGGTGGTTTCCCGACTGGCTTTAAATGGGCAATGGCGAACGCCGCGAAAAACGATCAGAAATATATTATTTGTAATGCAGATGAAGGCGATCCCGGCGCATTTATGGATCGAAGTCTGCTCGAAGGCGATGCACACTCCGTTATTGAGGGAATGTTGATTGGTGGTTACGCGATCGGCGCCTCCAAAGGGATTGTATACATCAGGGCCGAATATCCGATTGCCGTCGAAAGACTGACAATGGCGATTAAGGCTGCACAGGAAAACGGACTTCTGGGGAATAATATTCTTGGCAGTGACTTTAGTTTTGATATTACAATCAGGATTGGAGCAGGCGCATTTGTTTGCGGCGAAGAAACGGCTTTAATGGATTCGGTGGAAGGGAAAAGGGGCGAACCCCGGCAGAAACCACCTTTCCCGGTGCAAAGCGGTTTATTCGGCAAACCAACCGTAATCAATAATGTCGAAACATTCGGCAATATCGCCTCCATTATTCTGAAAGGTGGCGCATGGTATTCATCTATCGGAACGGAGAAGAGCTCTGGCACAAAAGTGTTTGCCCTTGCAGGGGATATCGTTCACAAGGGGTTGATTGAAGTACCCATGGGAATAACCTTGGGTGAAATCATTTATGAAGTTGGCGGCGGAATTCCAAAAGGGAAAACATTCAAAGTTGCACAAACCGGAGGACCATCAGGAGGTTGTCTCACCCCAAATCATCTCAATATACCAATTGATTACGACTCATTGGTTCAACATGGAGCCATCATGGGATCGGGTGGTCTGATCTGTGCCGACGAGGATACGTGTATGGTCGATATGGCTCGTTTTTTCATGGATTTTGTGCAGGATGAATCTTGCGGGAAATGCATCCCCTGCCGCATTGGTACAAAACGAATGCTCGAAATTCTTGAACGAATAACACGCGGTGAAGGGAAAGAGGGTGATGTGGAATTGCTTGTGGAATTGGGTAATTCAATCAAGGAATCGGCTATTTGTGGTTTAGGACAGACAGCTCCTAATCCTGTTCTCAGCACAATCAAATACTTCAGGCACGAATATGAGGAGCACATCAGGCATAAATATTGTCGGGCCGGAGTTTGCAGTGATCTTTTCCTGTCTCCGTGCCAGAACGCCTGTCCTGCAGGTGTTAATGTTCCCGGGTATATTGCGCTTATTGCAGCAGGAAGGGTGCGCGATGCCTATAACCTGATCCGTCAGGAAAATCCTTTTCCATCCATCTGTGGCAGGGTTTGCACACATCCGTGCGAAAGCAAATGTCGCCGTGCACAGATTGACGAACCAATTGCAATTGCAGACCTGAAGCGCTATGCGGCTGATTATGTGCTTAATTCCGGAGAACCATTTATGAGTCTTATTTTCCAGAAAAACGGAAAGTCAATTGGAATAATCGGAGCAGGACCATCAGGTTTGACTTGCGGATACTACCTCGCAAGGTTGGGATACTCTGTTGATATCTATGAAGAGAAAAGTGTTGCCGGAGGAATTCTGGCTTACGGAATACCGGAATACCGGTTATCGAAAGAGGCTCTGAACAAAGAAATTAACTCGATTACACAAGCCGGGATAAACATTATTTATAATTCAAAAATTGGAAAAGACATTTCATTCAATGAGTTAAAATCAAAATACAATGCCGTTTATATTGCAACGGGAACACAGCTTTCGCGTAAAATCGGAATCGAAGGCGAAGAGAAGGCTGGCGTATATCATGGACTTGACTTCCTTCGGGATATTAATCTGAAAAAAAATGTGTCGGCAAAAGGGATTGTAGCTGTGATCGGCGGAGGTAGCACGGCAATTGACGCAGCGCGTTCGGCTCTTCGCCTTGGCGCTCAAAAGGTTCATATTCTTTACCGGCGGACAAGAGAAGAAATGCCGGCGGACAAGCGTGAAATTCAGGATGCGCTCGACGAAGGCGTTGTTTTACATGAGCTTGTGGCGCCTGTCCGCTTCATCGGCACTAAAACAGTTTCACGCATAGAATGTGTGAAAATGAAGCCTGGCAAGTTTGGAAAAGATGGACGGCGCGAACCTGTTATCGTTCCGGGATCAAATTATATGATTGAGATTGATCTGGCAATTCCCGCAGTAAGTCAGTATTCCGATTTTCCTTTTATCTCGAAGGCTGAAGTCGGCATTACTGATTGGGGAACATTTATTGTTGATCCGGATACTCAAATGACTACGCAACCCGGAGTTTTTGCCGGTGGCGATGTTGCCCGTGGCTCGGATGTTGTAATCACAGCTATTGCTGACGGAAAGAATGCCGCTAAATCGATTGACAAATACCTCGGAGGGAAAGGCAAATTAAATATTGGCGAGCCTATCGAGCTTCCATCAAAAGGCGCTGAAGAGGGAAACGCTGTCGAACATGAGCGTTTTCCAATGCATTACCTCGATCTGGAACAGCGAAAAGGGAATTTTGACGAGGTTCCGCAAGGTTTTCATAAAATAAATGCTATCGCCGAAGCGATGAGATGTTTACAATGTTCAAGGCGTTAAATATCGAAAATCCAATTGCTATGATAAATCTTACCATCAATAATAAAGCGATTCAGGTCGAAGAAGGGACTACAATTTTTGAAGCCGCCAAACATCACAATATTTTAATCCCGCACTTTTGTTACATGGAAAACGTCCATCAGATTGGTTCATGCCGTATCTGTGTGGTTGAAGTCGAAGGGGGAAGAAACCTGATGGCTTCCTGTGCCACAGCGGTTAAGGAGGGAATGATCGTTCATACCAATTCTGAACGGGTTCGCAATGTCAGAAAAGTGATTTACGAATTAATGCTTTCAGATCATCCGAAAGAATGTCTCAGTTGCTGGAGAAATCAAAACTGCGAATTACAGGATCTGGGAAATCTGATTCAAATCAGCGAATTCAGGTATGAAGGTGCGAAATCAAAAGATATTATAGATACATCAAGTCCTTCGATTGTGCGCGACAGTTCAAAATGTATTCTTTGTCGCCGATGCGTCACGATATGCAATGAAATACAGGGAGTTGGATTAATGAATCCGCACCATCGCGGTTTCTCCACCTTTATTGGGCCATCGGAGGACGAACTACTTGGTGAATCGGTTTGTACCAATTGCGGGCAGTGCGTTTTGGTTTGTCCTGTTGGAGCCTTAAAGGAGAAAGATTCGACTGCAATAACCTGGGAAGCATTGTATGACAAATCAAAAACGGTTATTGTTCAGACCGCGCCCGCCGTACGGGCCGCACTCGGCGAAGTATTTGGCTATGAACTCGGAACATTGGTAACAGGTAAGATGGCCTCAGCTTTGCACGAACTGGGTTTCAATTACGTTTTTGACACCAATTTCGCAGCCGATCTTACGATTATGGAAGAGGGTTCTGAATTTCTTGAAAGGGTGAAAAATGCTTTCACTGCACCTGAAAAAGATGCAGTCTTGCCGATGATTACAAGCTGCAGCCCCGGATGGATAAAATTTATGGAACACAGGTATCCCGACCAACTGTCTCATCTGTCGAGCTGTAAATCACCTCACATGATGCTTGGCGCTTTGACCAAGACCTACTTCGCCGAGAAGATGAATATCGATCCTGCAAATATATTTGTAGTCTCGGTAATGCCTTGCACTGCGAAGAAATTCGAAATCACACGTCCCGAAATGTTTAATAATGGCCTGGCCGATGTTGATGCCGTAATTACGACAAGGGAACTGGGACGCATGATTAAAGATGCTGGAATCGATTTTAGAAATTTACCCGACGGTGAATTTGACAGTCCGTTAGGTCTTTCAACAGGAGCCGCCGATATTTTTGGAACGACAGGTGGTGTGATGGAAGCTGCTTTGCGTACAGTTTATGAGTTAGTCACAGGACGGGAATTCCCAGCCGCTAATCTTCATATTGTACCGCTTGAAGGATTAGACAGAATTAAAACCGCTGATATTAAAATTGAAAATCCATTGGAAGCATACAGCTTCTTGGATGGAGTAACCGTAAAGGTTGCCGTTACAAGCGGATTAAAAGGGGCGGCGATCCTGCTCGACGAGATAAAAAAAGGGATAAGTCCTTACCATTTTATTGAAATAATGGGTTGCCCCGGTGGCTGTATCAGCGGTGGCGGACAACCGCGACCAGTGAACGATGCGATACGAACAAAACGACTTGAAGCCATTTACCGCGAGGATGAAGGAAAAATTGTTCGTAAATCACATGAGAATCAGGATATCCTGCTGTTGTATCATGACTACCTTGGCGTTCCGCTTGGACATAAATCGCATGAATTATTGCATACCATTTATACGCGACGAAGTAAAAATTGAAATAGAATAACATTCATGGGAAACAATTTTTGGCTGAGCCCGCAGATTGTGCTGATTTGATTTTCAAAGACCTTTTTCTGATAAGCGGCGATTAACGGTACAATCTGCGCGCTTTATTTATATCGCATTTAACTTTCGTGGGTTCTGCCCTGCAATCGAACACGGTCACAACTTCAATCCTTCTTTTATTTTGATTTAGCTAATAAATATACAAAAAAATATCTTCGGGTTTATCTTCTGCAAATTGAGTCCGGTAAACCGTCAGCCCCATTTTTTTTACTTTTCCCCTTAAATCCACAGCTGAAGTAATCCGTTCATTTTCAGAATCAGTCATTGCCTGATCAATTTCATGGTTAAATTGATCAATGCTCATTGGAGTTAATTTTTTCCCGAATAATTCGCTCTTCTTCGTTTTGAGCAAATTCTCTGGTCTGCTAATTATTTCTTCGTTTTGTAACCTAAGAACTTCCTGGACTAATATTATTTTCCTGCGCTGTAAGTCCATTCTTTTTTTCGTAAAGTTACAAAATTTCTTAAAAATAGTTTGCTGTAACGTAAGGTTTAACCCGAACTTTAAATTGGCATTTACAAACCAATTATTATTGTTCCCCTATCCTTATATTGATTTAAAAACATCGTACCCATATCTGATAATCATGACAGTAACGATAATCAGGAAGAAGATGCGTATAAAACCGTTCCCTCTTTTAAGGGCCATCTTACTTCCGATAATACTTCCGGTTATATTAAAAATGGCCATTAAAATCGCGATCTCGATGATATAATTTTCCTGACGGATAAAAACAATAAGCGCCGAGATATTTGTCATGCAATTCACAATTTTTGCATAAGCCGATGCCTGGACAAATTCAAATCCAAGTATAACGACAAATGCAAGCACGAAAAAACTCCCGGTCCCGGGACCAAAAAATCCATCATAAAATCCAATAATTAAACCGATTACTGCTCCCAATATCATCTGAAGAAAAACTGAAAGCTGTTTTGTCGCAATTTTCCCGAGATCCTTTTTGATAAAGGTATAAATCGCAATCGCTATTAAGATAATCAGAATGATCGGTTTTAATGTTGCAGGATTGATGATACTCACAATCTTTGCACCAGAATAGGACGCAATAAAAGATGCTAACGAAATTATAATCAATAGCTTTATATTGAATTTAATTCGTTTCGCATATTGAAATGCGGCCATCGACGTTCCCGAAAGCGCTGCAATTTTGTTCGTCCCAAAGACGGTGGGAAGCGGAGCATTTGGTAAAGTCACAAGCAAAGCCGGAAGCTGGATCAGTCCTCCCCCTCCAACAACCGCATCAATAAAGCCGGCTATAAAAGCAAGGACCGATAAAATCAATAATGTCAGTAAACTGTAATCCGAAAAAAAGACGGAAATATCCATTCGCAGGTATCGCTTAAAAATTTGTCAGTTGACAAAGCTATAATATCTTCCGCAACAGCTCTCTCTTTTTTTATACATTTATTGACTTAAGTAATGAGAATAACATTTCAAAATACAGAATCCACAAATAAATTGCACCAAATAAATCATAAAACGATTGAACTTATCCCCACAAATGAGGGATTCTTCCATTGCTTAAAATACAATTTCATACCACTACCTCCGGTTTTTGTGTAATCTTTCTGTAACAGCTGTAACATCTGTTACAAATATTACAGCTGTTACAGAAACATATTTAAAACTTACTTAAACTGCGGAGAAGGTATGGTGAAAAGTATAAGGAAAATGTAATGCAATATTTTACTTTGGCAATTACTTATTTGTGTAGAATTTCCGCTTAAAATAAAACGCGACATTTACCAACGCAATCATTACAGGAACTTCGACAAGCGGACCAACCACCGCGGTAAAAGCTTCTCCTGAATTGATTCCGAAAACGGCAATCGCAACGGCAATGGCTAATTCGAAATTATTACTTGCAGCTGTGAATGAGAGCGTTGTTGATTGTTCATAATTGGCTCCGGCTTTTTTACTCATCCAGAAAGAAAGGACAAACATCACAACGAAATAGATCAATAACGGAATTGCGATACGAACAACATCGAATGGGATTCTAATAATATATTCGCCCTTCAACGAAAACATGACCACAATTGTGAAGAGCAAAGCAATCAGGGTAAGCGGACTGATCTTTGGAATAAATTTTGTGTGATACCAGACCTTACTTTTAACACGAATCAAGATAAACCGGGTTAGAAATCCCGCGATAAAGGGGATTCCCAAATAAATAAATACGCTTTTGGCAATCTGACCAATTGTGACATTCGCAACTGCATCACTGACAGGTAATCCAAACCATCCCGGAAAAACAGCAATAAAGAACCATGCATAAACAGAGAAAAACAGCACCTGAAAGATCGAATTAAAAGCGACCAATCCCGCGGCATATTGCGTATCCCCCTTCGCAAGATCATTCCAGACGATTACCATTGCAATACAGCGTGCAAGTCCGATCAATATCAATCCGTACATATAATCGATATTGAATTGGAGAAAGATTACTGCTAACAGAAACATCAATACCGGACCGATCACCCAATTCTGGATCAGTGAAAGCCCAAGAATTCGTGTATTTCTAAATACATCGCCTAATTCCTCATATTTTACTTTTGCCAAAGGCGGATACATCATCACAATCAGCCCTATCGCAATGGGAAGATTGGTTGTTCCGGACGATATGCTGTTCCAGAATTTGGCCACGCCCGGGGAACTCCATCCCGCAGCAACTCCGATAAACATGGCAAGGAAAATCCAGAGGGTAAGGAAACGATCTAAAAATTTGAGGCGGGTTTTCATAAATAAAATTTGAATTTGAGGCAACTAAAAAATCCGGGATTTCAGTTTTTAATTAATTCACAGCATTCCAACTTCAGACAGATTCTTCTTTTGTGAATTGTTGGTTGCGTCTCCTTTAAGATTGGGAAACCCAGCAGATCCAATAATTTCTCATTTAACCTGCGATTTTTTCCTTTGAAAGGATGGCAATGAATATGAATTGCCGGATTGAAATTTAATTCGATGATCGCATAATTACCTTTCGTAGCCTCTTGTCTAAAGTCGGGGATTATCATATCGAGTCCCGTGATTTTTACACCCAGTGCTTGTGCTGCTTTTATGGCAATTTGTTTATACGATTCGGGAATATCATCTGTAAAATCAATGCTATCGCCTCCCGTACTGATATTTGAGTTTTCACGCAAAAATACGGTTTCGTCTTTAGCGGGAATGGATTCAAAATCTTTATCCTGGGTCTTTAGAAACATTAATTCGGCTTCGCCAAGTTGTATTTTCTCCAATGGGGTATGATATCCTTTACCCCGCAAGGGATCTTTGTTCTTTTCAACAACCAGTTCGCGTATCGTATTTATCCCATTGCCAGTCACATTCGCCGGAACCCGGTGCAGAATACCCACAACTTCATCATTCATCACAAATATCCTGAACTCCTTGCCTTCAATAAATTCTTCGATAAGAATACTTGAATCGAACCCAAAAGCAATATCAATAGCTCTTTCAAAAACACTTTTGTCGGTATTACTTTTTAGAATTGTGATCCCCAATCCAAAATTTGCAAGCTTGGGTTTGATCACCACAGCCTTATCCCTGAAATACTGAAAATCGGCTTTTGCATTTATTCTATCAGTATAATCCAATCCTTTGGGAACTCTGATACCATGCTCTTCGAGGATTTGTTTGGTGATCACTTTATTCTCCATGGTCAGAATACTTGCGTAATTATCGAGTGCGGTTTTTGTTGCCTGGCGCACATATTGGATATTTTCATCCCGTTTTAGACGAATGAAATTTTCGCCTCTGTCAAGAATATCAAACGCAACACCCCTGCGAACGGCTTCCCGAAGCAACAATTGCGTTGACAATTCCATATCCTCCAGACCTTTAAAATTAAAGCTATTTCGTTTGCTCTCCTTCAAATATTGCTGTGCTTTTTCAAGATGAAAAGGAATAAACCCTTTTACATCCGTTTCGGTCAGGATTTGTTGAACAATTCTGCGGTCAGGATGATTGACCATTTCCTGTGCATAAAGCAGCGAATTAAAATAATCGTTATTATCAATTTCCAGTTTTGAATGTAACCCGATCATTTCGCTGATCACTCGCTTAGCTTCGACCCATGCATCTACGGTCGAACCATCTTCAACTATAAACTCAACATTTTCGTGCAAACCATACAACGAAATATTTCCATGGTTCGAATTCGCAATAGTTTGAAATTCAGGAGAGAAATCATTAGTCTCCTCGGAAAGCAGTCCATAAATAGCGAGCCAATGAATAAAATGAAGCATTTCGGGCGTAAGACCAATCTTGCTTAGCGGATTGATATCGGGAAACCGGGCTTCAACGTAAGAAATCGAATCGGAATTATTGATGAATTTTGGTCTGACAGAAGCATAGAGTTCTTTCGTCGCAGTTAGCGTTCCGTTCTTCACCATTTGCTCAATGCTCCGAAGATATCCTTTTGCAGAATGATAATCGGGATAAAGATCAACGATGTTTCCGTAACCAAAGCAACTGTTGCGAAGCGATAAACCACGCGTTTTGGAGTTAAAAAAGATCGGGAGGTCACAGCATTTTAACTCATAGGTAGGATCGACAATGGGACTGCTCCCAAAAATCAACACATAAAGCCATCGGTAACGTAAAAGCTGCCGCGTGATTTTCAAATAAACTTCATCCTTAAATTTCTCAATAGAAACCTCTTGCGAAGTGCTTTGACAAAGTATTTCCAGCAAGGTTTCTTCGAGCGAAATATTGAAATGAATGCCCGAAACTACTTGCTTTTTTTTCCCATATTTCAGTGCAAGTTCTTTTCGGTATTCCTCTTCTTTATGATCACCATTTGCAAAACGGGCAATGGGAATATGTTCCTCGTTGGGTAAAATGGGCGGAATACTTTGCGGCCAAAGATATTCATCTTTAAGTTCGAGGCTCACAATATCATGGATGGTTTCGAGGAAGCCCAGTGTTTGATTGATGGAGGGCAATGGTGGCGTGATCATTTCCACCTGACTTTCCGAAAAATCGGTGGTGATATACGAATGGTTCAGTTTGTCACCAAAAATCGCAGGATGCGGCGTCTGCGCAATCACTCCCTGATTATCAACACGAATATTTTCCTTCTCAACACCAAATAAGCCTTTGAGCCAGATATTCCCTTTTAGTTGCAACATATTTGTTTTAAAATGTAAATTTGATTCTGTGGGACTTTAATTAGACAAATGAAACGACTTATAAAGCAATGTCCTAAGTGCCGGATTGACGAATTAACTCATTCTTATAAAACTGATAAAATCCTTCCTTAATCTCATCCCTCACCCGGATAAATTCGCTCCAGATAAAATCATCAGTTCCTGTAACATGAGAAGGATCTTCAAAACCAATATGCAGGCGATGTTTCACCTTACCCAAAAATGCAGGGCAAGTTTCATTGGCATGATCGCAAACCGTTATCACATAATCCCATTCTTCATTCAGATATTGGTCCACCATTTTGGGGGTATGACGACTTATATCAATACCAATTTCTTTCATCGCTTTAACAGCAGTTTGGTTAACCAGCATTGCGGGTATTGTACCGGCGGAACAAACTGTAATATTCGGATCGAATGATTGTAAAAAGCCGTGTGCCATTTGGCTTCGGCAACTATTTCCAGTACAAAGAATTAAGACTTTCATATTTTCACTGTTGCGTTCTGCTGTTCTTACTTTAATTCTTGCGATATTTTCTGCGCCTCATTGCCTTGGTGCATAATAAATTACACAAACTCCTAATAATGCAATTCCTGCTCCGATGATGTCATATTTATCAGGTAAATAATTGTCAACCTTATATGCCCAAAGCAATGATAATACGATGAAAATCCCGCCATAAGTTGCATAAACTCTTGCAAAATTTGATGATTGCAAAGTTGCAACAACACCATACAGAGCAAGAATAAAACCACCTAAAAGCCCATACCAAAATGGTTTATCTTCTTTAAGCCAAAGCCAAACAAGATATCCTCCCCCAATTTCACAAAGCCCGGCCAGAAGAAATATAGATAAAGATTTAATGATTGCCATAATGATTTCATGAAACGAATTTGTCAATTGTCGAATTATTCTATTTGCAGCAAAAATCTTTCGGAAACTCGATTTCCTGGAGAAAGCCGTTCAGGATCTTTTTCATCTCATCCACTTTCTCGTAATCGAGACAGTAGTTTGTTTTTACCCCTTCAACAGTTCCTTTGATCAGCCCCACATTCTTAAGTTCCTTAAGATGCTGTTTAACTGTTGTTCGGCTCAATGGCAACTCTTCTGAGATATCGCATGAAATACAGGTTTTTGTTTGCGACAAAAACTGCAGAATCTGTAATCGCGCAGGGTGTGCCAAAGCCTTGAATAAATAGGCCCTTTCCTGGAGCACTTCTTCGAAAAGATCTGTTTTTGATACAACCATATCTTTTGTTTTAATTAGGACGTAAATATACGTCTATTTTCAATGCGACGTATATTTACGTCCTAACATTTAAAATTATTTTTTGTGTAGGATTGAGAATAGTGACCTGGGTGTACTTTTTACCGCATAGCGGTTACAGTATTGTAGAAACACGATCACTGGTTTTTTTCCGCGCTTTGTATCTCTGTACCTTTGCGTGAACCTTTTACTACCTGGAAAAACCTTATTTTCTGAATCTCTTTAACCTCAGTAGTAGAGGCAATCCTTCTCAATCCCAGACCTTATTCCCTTCATGTTGTTTAATAAAAGGTTTGTTTTTTTTGTTGATATCAGACTTCTATGGTTTTTTGAATAAAATAATGTTTTCGCAAATATTTATTATTCAACAACATACCAATCTCATCTTTCTCCGCAGGAGATACGGTATTGTAGAAAGAAGATCTCCCAAGGCACAATTACCGCGTAGCGGTTACGGTATTGTAGAAACACGATCACTGGTTTTTTCCGCGCTTTGTATCTCGATACCTTTGCGTGAACCTTTTCCTGCGTGGAAAACCTTATTTTCTGATTCTCTTTAACCTACTACGATATAACTAATTGTACAATATTGAATATAAGGACATTGCAAAATCAACTATTATTAAATAGGATCGATGAATTAGTTATCAGGGGTGTACGACAAAATTCCCTTTTAATCGAAAAATACGGCTTACTATGGATCAAACTGAAAAGTTGGGGGGATAAAAATCATTAAAGAAAGGAGCAACGAATCGTCCACGGCCGTCCATCTCCGTCCATCTAAGAAAAAGTCAATCCGGACTATACGTTTTTTCACTACCTTTATCTATCGATAAAGGCGCCCCACTTCCTTCGTATCTGGTCC
>JAATGF010000116.1 GCA_015654795.1 Bacteroidales bacterium | reverse complement strand
TCGGGATTGGGGTAGCAGTAAGCCTAATATATTGTGACAGTAAGACAGATGTCCGCTTGCATTTTAAAGTCACATTATAAGTGCTGATAATCATACGAGTTACAAGGATATTTGTCACAATAAAGTCACAAAATAAGCGGATTTCCCGTGATTTCTGTGTGACTTTAACTGTGACTTTATTCGTTAAAATATCTATATAATATACTGTTTATTAAGCATATATGGTAATGTAAGTTGTGACTTTAACTGTGACACGAGGAATTAAGGCGGTGAGCATCTAAAAATTAGTTTTTAAAGATGTCATCCTACGGTTTTATTTTTGGACTAAAGTTGCAAATTGTAAATGAGCTATAATCGAATAAAAAAATTCCCCCAATAAATATCATCTGATCCCAGAACAGGCTGTATATTAATAACCCCGGGAAGTGAACGAAGAGAACACAACCCCGGGGATTCATGGGATTACAGAAAATTTGGCGCTATAACGTTTTGTGTGGATAAGCCAAACATTCAATTTTCGGATTGGGTTGAAGGCCCTGTATAATCTGGCCCAATGGCAACCCTTGAGATACGTTTCATCTGTTTATCAGAAAACAGGAAGTTTCCATGGTTCGCGGTACGTAAGTTTCGTAAATTTATTGGCCGTTTCTTCAACGAATTTCATATTTGGGGTATCCCAGTGTAAAAGGCTTCCTGCCCGGTAAGCGATATTTCCCATCTCCGAAATGATCGCAGTCTTGGCGCCAACCTCTACAGGAGCATTTAGTTTTTCTCCTTTTCTGATTCCGTTCAGAAAGTTCTTCACATGCTCTTTTAACCCGCCGATGGCAGGTTGATTCGGAACATCTGCAATATATTTTTTACTATCCGTGTTACTGACTTCGGAGGTAACCATCCAGCCGTTTCGCGAGACAATCAAAGTTCCTTTTGTTCCGGTAAAGGAAACCCCGTGGTGCATTCCGTAAGGCCCCAGGCGAGGAATCAATCCACATTCCCAAACCATTGTGTGTGTGGGGTAGCTGTATAAAGCTTGCTGAATATCCGGCGTTTCGATCACTCCTTTATTGAGGTAGCATCCACCTCCCGGAGAGACAGAATCGGGATAACCGGCATTCATTCCATAAATAGCAAAGTCGAGGAGGTGAACACCCCAATCGGTCATGGCTCCACCGGCATAATCCCAATACCACCTGAAATCATAATGAAAGCGGTTTTTATTGAACGGACGTTCGGGCGCCGGTCCCAGCCACATATTGTAATCGACGTAATCGGGGGCTGTACCATCGGGCTGTGCCGGAACAGGTTCGCCCATCCCTTTATAAATCCAGGCTCTTACCAGGTTTATGTCACCCAGTTTTCCCGATTGTACATATTCTGATGCGTCGAACCAGTGTTTCGAACTGCGCTGCCACATTCCAACCTGAACCATTTGTTTAGGATATTTTGCCGCCGCTTTTACCATCATCAGGCACTCTTCGATGCTGTGCCCCATTGGTTTTTCGACATAGACATGTTTGCCGGCTTCGAGGGCCATCATCATTATTAAGGCGTGCCAGTGGTCGGGTGTTCCTATAATTACGACATCGATCTCTTTTAATTCAAGTAATTTACGAAAGTCGGCGAAGACCTGTGGCCGTTTGCTTTTTAGTTTCTCAACTTCGCCGGCTCTTTCTTCGAGGATCTTTTTATCGACATCGCACAAGGCAATGCAATCAACATTCTCTTCTTCGAGGAAAGCTTTTAAATCGGTAAAACCCATGCTCCTGCAACCAATCAGTGCAACCCCGATCTTATCCGAAGGGCTACTGCAACTTACGCTCCAGGGAATCATTGATGCAGCAAGGGTTGTCCCTGCAACTGCTCCCGATTTTTTCACAAACGATCTGCGGTTAATTTCTTCCATTTCTTCTAATTTTAGGTATTCTATGCCAGCGACAGTTTTTCGTGTCCCTTAACGGAGATACAAACCTATAAAAAAAATCGGTAGAAGTGAAAATTCAGGTTCATTTTTTTGTATGAATTTTAGCTTTACTCATTCCGGGCAGGTGCGGGAACTGAAACTGCCCTAATGCCCGGTATAATGTCATCATCTGTGATGTTATGAAATGTGCCAATGTGAATTCCGGATAAGTATTCCCGGGCATTTCGAAGGAAATGTAAGTGGGGGAGGAATATCAATCATTGCTTCTGACTTTGCCCGACAGATCGGCCGTAATACCAAATCAGAACCAGTACCCAAAGCTGGCTGAGAAAGTCGGTTTGTTGGTCGAACCTGAGTATCCCAAAGTCATATCCAGTGGTCCCAAAAAAGTTTTCAAAGCATATTTTATACCACCACCGAATATCACATTGGCATCATCC
>JAATGF010000013.1 GCA_015654795.1 Bacteroidales bacterium | reverse complement strand
TATGGACCAAACAAGAACCAAACATAGAGCAAACATAGAGCGGGTATAGAGCAGGTGCGGTCCGTTCCCGAATAAAAGTAGGTTATAAAGAGTCGTGGAGAACCGCAAAGAGCCTTGTTGAACCTGTATTCGGGTACCGGTTATATTGATAATGGCAGCGCCTGATTTTGCACCCGGAGTTACATACGTTTAATTCCTTCAGGATTGGGGGGTAGTTGATTGAACAATTGTGACAATAAAACAGGCTCCCGTATGTAATTTAAAGTCACAGGATAATTACTGATAATCATATGGGTTACAAGGATATTTGTCACAATAAAGTCACACAGAAATCTGCTTATTTTGTGACTTTATTGTGACTTTAACTGTGACTTTATTGTGACTTTAACTGTGACTTTATTTATTAAAATATCGATATAATATTCTGTTTATTAAGTATATATAGTGATATAAGTTGTGACTTTAATTGTGACTCCAGAAACATTGTCATATTCCTTTTCCCAGTTTTAGAACCAGGTATGAATGAGGACTGAGTTCCAGGTTTAGTATCGATTTGATCACCGGGGGTTGGCGCCAACCTTGAAGATATTCCTTTTTTTCACCTAAAATTTCCTGTCCGGAAACCAGATTTTCAGCTTTCGAATATCCGTCTGCCAGCCGAAGTTTTACTTGCCGGGTTTCATTTGCAAACGACTCAATAATCACTGTATTGTTGTCGTAAATAAACAAGCTCGTATAACCCGGACCTTCGAGCAAGGCCGGCATATTGGGCGTCAGTATTTCCTTAATTTTTGTAAGGACCTCAACAGGAAGCTGATACAGATCTACCACATTATCCGGAATTGTAAGCACATAAAATTTTCCTTTAGCATAATCACCCCTTTGAACAATTGGCCAGCCGTTGGCGCCGTCAAATGCTGAAACGACTTCCCACGAGTCATTGGTCAGGTACTTGATTTGCGGGATAAGCATTTCATGATCGGAATAAATGTGCGGTCCCCATCCTGCAGCAAATTCCTTCACAGAAGCTTTTGCATCTGTTACGCGAAGTTCGACAATATCGCTCAAGCCTTTGTCCTGCATTGCCTTAAGAAAGCCGGAGGTGACCATTACATCTTTTCCTCTAAGTAATTGTTTTTTAATTTTTGTAACTATCTCAGGGTCAGATTTGGCTTGTTCCGTAAGGAAAACAATTGGCTCATTCTCCGGAAATTCAGGAACGATATCCATCGGAACGCCAATCATTCCCATATAATTTTGCAGAAACTCCTCTCCTATCGAATGGAATGGTTTGTAACTTTTAATACCAACCGGTTTCCCAAGTTTGCCTAAAAACTGGTCAATTGTTTCGAAAGTATAACCTGCAGCCCGGGCAATTGTAGTTGGTTGCACCATTTTGCCGTTTTTACCAGCGACAGGTTTCATCATTTCATCGTAATTGAAACTTGTCGTTCCGAGGTCTTGCCATACTGCCCTGTCATTTTTTTGAAATGGACGTTGCAACTGCCGAATATCAAAAAGGGTAATCTCAGGAGCTTTTGCAAACATTGTCAGCCACAACTGCTCAGCATAACGATCCATAAAAGTTATTCCGCCTGTATCGACCCAACCACCACCGTTTTTACCGGGTTTCAGGTTGTTAAAGTACCTGAATATCAAATAGCCTAAATAAGGTTGAAGATGCTGGTTACCCGAAGGATCGCGCGTTTCGGTACCTGTATAAATACCATCAAACATTTTTGGCCCGGTCTCCAGATTGAACCCGCAACCCTGAAAATGATCGTACCAGTTTGGGTACTTGATCACTACCTTAATTTTCGGATTCACGGCCTTTGCCGGATCGATTATCAGTTCTTTTGCAGCTTTAGTCATAAGTTCCAACCGATAATCGGTCCAACTTCTATCTCCTTTTGCCTTTACGCATAGTTCACATTTACAATTGGTGAAGAAGAAATCGTCCAGAATCAGTTCGTCAAAATGCCGGGCTGTAAACTCAACTATTTCCTTGATTTTTTTGCGATGTTCCGGGTTGGTATAACAAAATGTTTCGAAGTTATTGCTTTCGTTAACTGTTAGGGTGATTCCACCGGCGGTTTCAATGCCACGACTTTCAAAAAACTTCTTTGCCTTCAACAATGTGGCTTCGTCAACAATCAACAGATCACGATGGGTCTCGAGGTAAATTTTATCTACTTTAACCTGTCGCGAAACCTCCTCCCAGATTGGTTCAATCCAGTTATTGTCTCCCATTTTCGCAGTTTCGTAAGCTCTTGAATAGACTGCAACTTTGAAATTTTTGTAATGATCACCAGCCATTCCGGGCATAGTAACAAGAATGAGGAAAGCCAGTGACAATAAGATCTTCTTTATTGAATTCATAGCAAAAAGAAATAAGAAATTAAGTATTAAAGCTATTTACCTATAAAGCCAGCCAGCGCATAAACAAGGGCTCCCTGCCAATTGATTGCGATTTCATTGGTTGTATAATCTTCCTGTTTGTCGTTCCAGTTCGTTGCGGATCGCCCTCCACCAACGAGGTAACCAGGCCACGGCTCAACGATGTTATCCGATCCGGAACGCCGGTCATGAGGATTCATAGGCGGTTGAATTCCCAGTCCGGTAACAAATGAACGATTGTAATTATTTCGGCCAAAGATGTTTGCAATCGCATCCAGTGAAGTTTGAATATACTTTTTATCCGGAGAAACCCAATTGGCCACCTGTAAGTTTAACACCTGACGGGCAATCGTTCCGTTACAACCCCAGTAATAGCGTATCAGCGGACGCCCATAAACATCGGCAACAGCGCTTCTCACAATTGAATTTGCACTCTCAATAATATTATTTTGAATTGTTTTCAACATTTCGGGATTCCTACCCGACTTTTTAGACAATACATATTCAAACATTCCGAGATTGGATACATCACCCCAATCCCAGTCTTCATCAATCTTAAAACTCAGGGCTTCAGCCTGCTTTTCGAAGTCTTGCAAAAATGCTGAATTTCCAGTGGTTTCCCACATTTCCACAGAAGCCCACAAGCGATCGTCCTTGTCAGAGGTCTGGTATCCTCCCGTTTTGAATTCACCCTGCACAAATCCCTTATCTTCAGGATTTTCTTTTAAAAACTGATAGCTCAGCTTAGCTGCGGCAAGGCATTTTTGTGAATAAGCTTTATCGTAAGGTTCGAAATAACGTGCAGCCTGGGCCATCATAGCTACAAAATCAGCCGTAGCCGCTGAGCTCCAGTCGGTAAAATACCTTTTTTCCTTGTCATCTTCCGGTTTACAGAAAGGTTCGAAATCTTTTCTGGTCAGTTTATGCGAGACCTTTCCCGAGCCATCGGCATATTGCATAGTCAGCAACCAATCGGTTTCCCATTTCAGTTCTTTCAGAAAATCGGGATAACCTTTGGCCGTTTCCGGTAGGTCGAGCGGGAAGCTTTTCAGGTTGTTTTGAAACTGATCCCAGGCCATAAACATCATCCCCACTGTAATCCCTGCATTTACAACATATTTGCCATAGTCACCGGCATCGTGCCATCCCTTGGTTCCATCGCGGCGTTCACCGGTTTTCCCCTGAAAATCTTCGTAACCATCTTCCATATGACATGCACCGTGTGCATAATGGATTCCATTGTAAATTCCTTCAATCGCTGTACCACATCGCCACAAATAAAATCCACGCATACTCGTGTAGAATGCCTGATTGTAAACCTTAGGCGAAATTTCAAACTCAACGGATTTAGTACCCTCGGGTAGTTCAAGATAAAATCTTCCGGTATGCGTAAAGGATGAAAAATCCGCTTCCGAAACATTCTGGTTAACATCTTTCTGAAAAACCGGACCTGACAGATTCCCTTTAAAAACAACTTTCTGATCAGCAACCTGTTTTACTACGAAAGATTTGGTTGCGCCAATGATCGAAGCTTTTTTAGATGACGAGGGCAGAAAACCCAGTGAATTTAGACGAATGCTTTGATTTTGAGCGAATATCCCAGACGCAAGAAAGGCAAAAATGATTAGTAAGAAAGTTCTCATCTGAAAATGAATTAGTTAATTTTATGGACTCAAAGATATAGCTTGTTCCTCTCTCATATTCCAAAGAAACCAATTAAATAATACAACGACGGATCAAAAAATATTTCGCAAGATACTGAATCATTTCCGTTTATCCAAAAATATTCGTACATAATACGGCAGGCTCAGGGATTCTTTTGGTTAAAAGCACCGGATAGAACCGATGGAATATCTGTTAGATGGCGGTGTTTTATCTGACGAGGGCTTTACGCTTCATCTCCTGATAATAAAGCCCTCATAATTATTTTATAACTAATTGATTTTATCGCTTATGCAGACCGCATTCTTTAGTATCGGGATTTTCCCACCACCAGCGACCGGCTCTAATATCTTCACCCGGAAAAATAGCTCTCGTGCAAGGCTGGCAGCCAATGCTTGGATATCCCTTGTCGTGCAGTGGATTATAAGGAATTCCATGTGCCTTGATAAATCTCCAAACTTCGTCTTCTGTCCAGTCAATTAAGGGATTGAGCTTAATAATTCCATTGGCTTCATCCCACTCAATTCTTTGCATATTATGTCTGGTTACCGATTGTTCGCGGCGTAAGCCACAGATCCAGACCTCAAGTCCGGCAAAAGCCCGCTTCAGCGGCTGGATCTTACGGATATTGCAACACAATTTCCGGTTCTCCACACTTTCAAAAAACAGGTTGATCCCTTTTGTATTAACCATCTCTTCAACCTGACCGGCTTCAGGGAAATAAACGCTCAACTTAATTCCGTATTTATGGTTAGTCCTGTGAATCAGGTCGTAAGTTTCAGGGAAAAGCCTGCCTGTGTCGAGCGTAAAGATCCTGGTGGTTTTATCGATATTACAAACGATGTGCGTAAGTACCTGATCTTCTATACCAAGACTGCTTGACAAGGCAATCTTACCTTTGAATTCGTCCAGGAAACCGCTCAAAAGCTCTTCAGCTGTAGCCTGGCTATATTTTTGATTAAGGGCTTCTATTTGCTCTCTCATATTTTTAAATTATTCCATTTATGCAAAAGTAACTTAAATCCTCAATCTAAATCCGGTCTCCGGTTCGTTAAATATTTTTGTAATTATCAGGATTAATTGCACCATGAGTAATATCTAAAATTACAATCCTGCTACTTTCTATTTCAAAAACAATCCAATAAGTACTAAACCCCAAAGTCTTACGGATATAAGGCCTTGGGGTTTCTGTATTATAACATTGAATGTGTTTATAGATTCTGAGAAATGCTTCGGACGGTCCTTTTAACAGAACTAATAACTTTCTTTCCTCTGCTTTCTGTTTCGTAAGTAGCGTATGTTTAATTGCCAAACAGCATCAGAAGACCAAATGAGATGTAATTTCGTATTTACCACTTTGAAGATTCCTTTTCAAGTTCTTCGTCGGTTAAAAATAGACCCTTTCTTACTGATTCACGAGATTTTTCAATACGTTTCTGAAACTCTCCAATACTTAAAACAGAAGCCGGATTCTGAGGAGCATCATTTATTACCGAATATTGAATTCCAACAAGTTTCTTAAGAAATTGATTTAACTTATTGGATTGTGCCGGGTCATCAGTTTTGATGGTATATATCATGAGGAATGAGCATTAATGTGAATGACTATTTTGCGATATTAAATTTCTTACAAACACAAAATTAAGCCAAAATTAAAATAAAAGCAACTTTAATCGCTCTTTGTCTCTCCATCACTCCCTCACATTATTTCGGCAGCGAAAACAAAAACTCAAGTCCGCCGCCTTTTCGTTTTCTTGCTGAAATTTCACCCTTGAAGCTGATAATTGCATTTTTAACAATGGCAAGTCCAAGGCCGGTTCCACCTTCCTTACGTGACCGACCCGAATCGACCCTGTAGAACCGCTCGAATAACCGCGACAGGTGTTCTTCCTCAACTCCTGATCCGTTATCTGAAAATGAGAAGTAATAAAACGTATTGTCTTCGTGGTATTTGGTGATTGAAATCAGGATATTTTCACCACCATAATTCACTGAGTTCTCCATCAGATTTCTGAAGACTGAGAACATGAGCGAATAGTTTGTATTGACAATTACATCATCTTCGATTGAGCACTCAACCTGGATCACCTTTTGCCTGATCAGGTCGCTAAAGCTTTCAATTGCTTCATTGATCACCTTTTTAATCTGCACTTTCTCGCGGATATACAGTTCGGAATACTCCTCAATCTTATTTAAAAGAGAAATATCATTTACCAGCTGCGTGAGTCTTTCCGATTGATTATAAGCCTTTTCGATAAAATAGACCTGTTTGCTTTGTTCCAGATCAGGATTATTTAAAACTGTTTCGAGATAGCCTTTAACCGAACTGATCGGGGTCTTAAGTTCATGCGATATATTCGAAGTGATTTGCTGTTTCATAATACTCCGGCGCATCTGCTGGGTCTGGTCGGAAATGAGAATCTCGAAGCTCCTGTCAGGAAAGACAATACACTGAATATTAAAATGATATCCATCCTTTTGTACTGAATAATCCATTCGCGGAGGCTCCTGTGGCTGGAACGTGGCATTTTCTGATATCGTCTTGTCAATAAAGTCATTGACGACCTTAAAATCTTCTGAAAGAAAGATTTTTTCTACTGAAATAGTCGTTTCTTCGGCAATGATGTTAATGTAAAAGATGAAATGACTGTTGTTTAATATCGCTTTTTTATTTGCCGAAAAGAATGCGACACCCTCTTTTAAGACGAAAAGATGACTGATCAGTTTCTCCTTTTCGAGAACGAGTTCCGTTTTTGTTTTGCGTAGTTTTTGGTATAATTGTATAATTTCCCGACTGATAAAACCAAGTTCGTCATTCGAAAATTGGGTATCACTGTCCATAGTGATGGCTTCGTTCCGTCGGATTTTAACCGCAAAATCTTTCAGTTTGGTAATGGAGTCACCAAGATGATTCGCGATATAACGAAGCAGGATCCCGAAAATAAGGAATAAAAAGATGAAGAAAGGGATAAAGACCCAATCAGCTTTTAGAAATGCCTTAATCTCAGTATCATAAACAACAGCAGCTCTGATCACATAATTTTTGTACGACTTCGCATAGTAGATGTATTCTTCATTTGTCGTCGACGAATGCCTTATATTTTCCCCAAACTCATTGAATAGTGCCTTTTGGATTTCGGGGCGCTCCTTATGATTCTCCATGTGACCATAATCGGCTATTATATTGTCATATAATACCTTTCCATCAAAATCGACTACAGTAATCCGAGCTTTTGTCGAGGGAATAATAATTTTAAGGCTATCAAGTTTTGAAAAGGTTTTATCTTTAAAAAGTGAGTAATGCTCAATATATCGATTGGCGAGATCGGTATATTCATTCAACGAAGTTTCGAGCTGGGCTACTCTGAAATGTTGCTCACGTTTATTCTGATAAAGAATAATCGACAAGGTAAATACCGCGAAAAGAAGATAATAGTAAGTAAACAGTTTCCATCTGATGGTCTTTCGGTCGAAAAGCATAATAAGAAAGATTTAATTTCAAATTTCAAAGTAGTATCCAAAGCCGGGTTTGTTACGAATATAACTCCCGAATTCTTCCATTTTTCGTCGCAAGCGGGTCATATTGACATCCACTGTGCGATCGATTACGATGACGTCATTCTCCCATATTTTGCGTAATATCTCTTCACGCGAGAAAATTCTGCCAGGCGATTTTGCCAGTAAAGAGATGATCTCGTATTCTTTACGGGTCAGTTCGATTTTTTTATCCCCGATAATCAGTCGCTTCGACTCGAAATCGATGACAATATCACCTATATTCAATGAAGTAACGACCTCCTCAGCAGGCATTGCTCTAACTCTTTTTAAAACAGCTTTTATACGCGCCTGCAATGCCCTGACAGAAAATGGTTTTGTAATATAATCATCAGCGCCAAGATTAAATCCGGTCAGTAAATCATTTTCGGTGTCCCTGGCCGTGAGGAAGATGATAGGCACGTCGAGTCGCATCTCTTTTCTCACTCTTTGTGCCAGACTAAAACCCGATATCTTTCCCATCATCACATCAAGAATCAGCAGATCGTAACGGGTAAGGTCCCTTTTTAATGCTTCTTCAGCTGAAAAGGAGGTATCGACAAGATAACCTTCACTTTCGAGATTGAATTGCAGGATCTCATTGAGATCCTCCTCATCCTCAACTACAAGTATCCTAAAATTATCTTTCACACGTATATTCGTTTTAAGTTATTGACCATCTGTCGGATCAAAATGCCATTTATTGAATTAATATTCGATCCCGCGTGGCACCCGTATCCGTCAGCTGACAGATTATTGGCTACGCGCCGTCGATCTGCGACTCATCTCCTTTGCCGGTATTTGTACCTGCGCGTTTCATAACTACTCTTTTTCTTCATCTTCGTGTCCCTGATGGCGAATATCTTTCCCCTCCATTGCATATATCGAAGCCTCAGCCACATTTGTAGCATGATCGGCTATTCTTTCGATGCTGGATATAATGCTGTTAATGTGTATGAAACTGAACAGTAACTGCTGAGTTTCGTCGGGTAATTTACTTTTTGCAATCGCCTTCCGAATCAGCTTGTGGTTCATTTCATCGACAACTTCGTCATTACGTATGGCCCAGATTGCAAACTCTCTGTCACTGTTTATAAAAGAGAGAATAGCTTTTTGAACCATATTTACACTTACCAGCAGCATATTGTAAATAACATCCGACATCCGGTTATAGGTCTCATTTTCCCTGATTCGCGGTATAAATTTAACAATATCCATCACCAAATCTCCGATTCTTTCAAGATTAATCACGATCTGGTAACAGGCCATCAGTTTTCGAAGATCAGAAGCAACCGGTTTTTGCAGAACTATGGTATTGATAATTTTCTCACTGAGTTTAACCTCAAAATTATCTGACTTATCTTCGTTGATATTCAGCTCTTTCATCACATCCTCCGAAATTGTTAGCGATCCCGAACTGATTATTTTTTCGAGAATCGACAACTGACTCAATATCAGGTTCGCATAATCTTCAAAATGGCTGATTACATTCTGTATTGCATTCTCCTTTTTTATATTCATCTCTTAATAATTTGTTTTTAGTGGTCAGATGAAATTAACTCCATTTCATTCCGTTGATCCGTCAACTGACGGATTTGCATGAAGCTTATTATCATTTTTATTTATGATTGTAGAATTATGCTCATTTCATCTGATTTTATTTTAAAGGTTAAGGTACTCATTTATATACACAAATGACGTTTATGAATGAATATTTATCAACCAAATTTTCCCGTAAGATATCCTTCCGTCCGCGAATCTCTTGGATTGGTGAACATCTTTTTTGTTTTATCATATTCGACCAGTTCGCCAAGATACATAAACATGGCATTGTCCGAGATACGGGCTGCCTGCGACATATTATGCGTGACCAAAATAATGGAATAGTGCTCTTTCAACTCAACCAGCAGATCTTCGATCTTTGCAGTCGAGAGGGGATCGAGCGCCGAAGTGGGCTCATCCATTAAAATCACATCAGGTTTAAAAGCCAAAGTGCGGGCTATGCACAAACGTTGTTGCTGTCCTCCTGAAAGGAAATTTCCCTTTTTATTGAGTGAGTCTCTCACTTCGTCGAGCAACCCAACATCGGTTAACGAACTTTCTACAATTTCATCCTTTTCGGATTTTTTCAGTTTACTACCATTTAGATCATAGCCGGCAATCACGTTTTCGTAAATACTCATTGTCGGAAATGGGTTTGGCCTTTGAAAAACCATACCAATCTTTCGCCGAAGTTTCGTCGTCGACATTTCGTAAATACTATCGCCGTTCAATTTTATTCCACCCTTCGTATGAATGTTGGGATACAATTCGTGCATACGGTTGATTGCCCTGAGTAAAGTACTTTTACCGCAGCCTGATGGACCCATTATGGCAGTAATCGCATTTCGCTTAACATCGGCAGTTACATCTTTTACAGCATACTTATCTTCGCCGTATGAAATTGAAAGATCGATGATTGATAGAATCGGATTCGAAACTTGTAACATTTGTTCGTTCATGAATGCTATTGTAATTTTGTTTTACGAATTTCAACTATACCTCATTGATATTCGTTTGGCAATGATATTTAATGTTAAAACAAAGGCCATTAGAAAAAGGGACGAGGACCAAACGAGATCAATCATATTTGGGTTATTGTAAAATTCCCATATTTGCAAAGGTACAGCGCTTGTTGGTTTCGTAATATTAAAATTGACAGTAGTACTTCCCAAAGTGGTCAGCATAAGCGGAGCTGTTTCGCCCAAAACCCTTGAAATCGAGAGCAGAATACCTGTCATCAGTCCGCTAAAACCCGAAGGAATCATCACCCTCAGAATAATTTTATGGTATGGAACCCCTAAAGCAGCGCCCGCTTCCTTTATGGAAATCGGGATCATCTTCATCGTTTCTTCCGTTGAGCGGATAATCAACGGTAACATCATGATTGCCAATGCAACGCTACCAGCCAATGCTGAAAATCCTTTTGTTACGCCCTGTACAATCCAGATATAGGCAATCAGCCCCAGCACAACAGACGGAACACCCTGAAGTATATCGGTAAGGCTTCTGATCAGATTCGCGTATTTTTTACCCTGGTTTTCATAGAGAAATATTCCGATTACGATGCTCACCGGAATAGCCATCAACGATGCAATCAGCACCATAAATAGTGTTCCAGTTATACCATTGGCAATGCCCCCGGGGATAATCTCACCATTTCGGACAGCCGTCATAGCCTGCAAAGTATCGGGAGCTACTTTTAAAAAAAAATCAAAATTGATTTGCTTTAGTCCTTTGGAAAGTAGTGTATAAACAATTAGCAGAATAGGAGATATGGTGAGGGTTGCAAGAACGACCACCGTTCCGAAGAACAGTTTGTTTTTCAGCTCTCTCCAGTTTGAATTGTCTTTTTCGCCGATAAGCGCTTTTGTTTCCATTATTGATGATCTATGCGTATTTACGAATAATGACTTTGCCAATTGCATTAACAGCGGCAGTGACAGCAAAAAGGAGTAAACCGATCGCAATCAGCGAACTCAATTTTAAACCGTCCGCTTCGCCAAACTGATTGGCGATAACACTGGCCATTGTATTTCCGGGACTGAATAATCCTGTCGGGATGATGTTGGCATTTCCAATCAGCATTGTTACAGCCATTGTTTCGCCGAGAGCCCTGCCAAGCGCAAGGATATAGCCTGCAACAAGTCCTGACCGGGCATTTGGTAAAATTACATTAAATATTACCTCCATACGTGTAGCTCCAAGCGAATAGGCCGCTTCTTTAAGTTCAGTCGGAACCATAGAAATAATCTCATTGCTAATAGAGGTGGCATAAGGTATAATCATGATTGCCAATATCAATCCTGAAGTAAATATACCGTATCCCTGTCCCGAATATCCGAGTTCCGCAATTAAAGGACGTATAGTGTAAAACCCCCAGAGTCCGTAAACTATTGATGGTACCCCGGCAAGCAAGTCAACCAGGGTACTTAACATGGTTGCAATTTTTGTTTTCCTGTAGTATTCTGCAATAAAAAGAGAAGTTGAAAAAGCAAGCGGAAAGCAAATGACAAGTGCAAGCAACGATGTAATAACTGTCCCCGCGACGAATGGCAATGCGCCATATGATTCATTGCCTTCAGTTGGATTCCAGTCTGTTGAAAATATAAATCCAAATAAACCAAACTCTTTGAATGCAGGAATGGCCCCTTTTATCATCGAGTAAGCCATCCCCGCGAAGATGAGTAAAATAATAACAGACGAAGCCTTTAACAGGTTTTTAATGATTTTTTCGCTTGCCACCAGAGAACAATTTAGTTATTAATCTTAGATATGTTATGATTCGTCTTTATTATAAAAATGCGGCTGGCTATTGGCTTGCTGGCAGCAAACATTAACACCTTTACCAGACGAATATTGTTTTTACCAGATTTTGGAACCCGCAGCACTCTTTTGGTTGCAAGTTGATGGCCCATCAATCAGTTGCCAGTCGCCGGAAGCCCTCTACTTTAAGATCGCTTCCCCGTTGTATGTGACCGATTTGAGAATAGTTTTAGCCAATCCGACTACTTTTTCGGGAAGCGGAGCATAATCAACTTTTTGAGCAACTGCCTGTGCATCGGCGCTAACCAGCCAATCTAAAAATTTAACGGTTTCCTCTGCCTGTTGACGACTTCTATCGCCGTAAGCCTGTTCTTTGTATAAAATAATCCAGGTAAATGCGCTGATAGGATAAGCTTCCGGATCGCTTGAATTCGTTACCATTACGCGTGTATCGGCAGGAATTTCATCTTTAGCTGCCGCGCTGATTGACTGTATCGATGGTTCGATAAAATTTCCAGCTTTGTTTTGAAGTGAAACGAAGGGCAGTTTTTGAGCAAAGGCATATTCCGATCCAATGTATCCAAAGGCTCCTTCTGTTTGTTTGATGGTTCCTGCAACTCCGGGATTTCCTTTAGCGCCCATTCCGATTGGCCAGTTTAACGATTTACCGGTGCCAATTTCTTTCGCCCATTTTTCGCTGATTTTACTCATATAGTCGCTAAAAATGAAGGTTGTTCCGCTGCCATCCGAACGATAAATGACCGAAATGCTTAAATCAGGCAGATTAGCTCCGGGGTTATCCGCTTTGATTTGTGCGTCGTTCCATTTTTTAATCTCTCCCATGAAGATTTTTGTCAGGACTTCATTTTTCAGTTTCAATGAAGGTACACCCGTCAGATTATAAGCGAGAACAACAGCTCCTAAACAGGTGGGAACGTGAACAATTGGTGCAGTTAATTCGGTAGCCTGCTCGTCGGTAAGAAAAGCATCTGTTGCGCCAAAATCGACCACTTTATCTTTTAAACTGCGAATTCCGCCACCCGATCCGATTCCTCCATAAGTTACAAGTGTACCAGTCTTTGTGGCATAATCAGAGATCAACTGGTTGTAAAAAGGCATCGGGAAAGTGGCTCCGGCAGCTGTTATGTTGACATTCTTTACCGTTTTGTCAGCACTTTTCTTTTTGTTGTCCTGGCATGCCGCGAAAACAGCAATCGCCATTAAAATCAGCAGTAATTTTCTCATCTCTTTATTGGTTTATAATTAATTACAACAAATAAAGTCGATTAATGTTACAAAACTGTTACAAAACTGTTACAAAAAGAATAAGTCAGCGAAACGAGCATGGCGATAACCACAAAAAGAGATGAATCGTAGATCAGCGTAGTCAGTAATCAATTGCGAGTTCCATGAGGGATCAACAGAAGTTCAGAAGCAAATTTTGATCCAAAAGATATAAAGTAACTTAGAAGTAATATATATGGTAAGCATTCGGCCTGGCACATATTGTTCATTAATTATGCTTTCTGTGTTTCACAATTTCGCCATCCACAACAAAGGTGATTGACTCTGCAATATTAGTGGAATAGCTCGTGATCCTGTCTAACAGATTAGTGATAATCAAGATATTTGCAGCAACTACAACCACTTCCGACTGATGCATCATTTCACTCAGTATCCGCGAAGCAATTCCTTCACATTCATCTTTGATCTCGCCTGCCTTGGTCATCACTTTTTCAGCAAATGCCAGGTCATGAGTTTTGACCAATTCAACGACATCCGCAAATAAGACTGTCGTCTTCTCACCAAGCGTATCAATGCCAAACTCTTCAATCAGTTGCTTATAGTCCTGAAGCGGTTCGATACGTTTGGCAATATTTACGGCGTGATCACCTATTCGTTCGAGGTCGTTATTGATTTTAAGCGCAGAGATAATATATCTCAGATCAGAGGCTACCGGTTGTTGAAGCGCAAAGATCTTCTGACACAATTTATCGATCTTAACATCAAGGTTATTAATAAATTCATCATTACTGATCACTTTTCTGGCCAAAGTCAGATCCGACGTTTTCAGTGCAAGAACAACGTCGACCAATTGCTCGTTAACCTGCGAACACATTGTGATTACTTTATGTGTCAATTTCTCAAGTTCGGAGTCGAATATTCTGTAATTTTCCATGTCCTAAATTTATAAAATAATTTATCATCAACCAAAACGACCGGTAATATAATCTTCTGTCTGCTTTTTATCCGGATTTGTGAAAATCTTTTTTGTCCGATCGTATTCTATCAGTTCTCCGAGATAAAAGAATGCTGTATTATCACTGATACGCGCCGCCTGCTGCATATTATGTGTCACTATTACAATGGTATAATTCTCTTTCAGCTGAACGATGAGTTCCTCTATTTTTGCTGTCGATAAGGGATCGAGCGCACTTGCGGGTTCATCCATTAAAACAATTTCGGGATTTACGGCAAGTGTCCGGGCAATACAAAGCCTTTGCTGCTGGCCACCAGAGAGTCCGAGTGCCGAATCTCCAAGCCTGTCTTTCACCTCATCCCAGATGGCAGCATTTTTCAAGGCCATTTCAACAATCTCGTCCAACTGACTTTTGTCTTTTATGCCGTTGATCTTTGGTCCGTAAGCAACGTTTTCGTAGATTGATTTTGCAAATGGATTCGATTTCTGAAATACCATTCCAACTTTCTTACGCAAAGTGACCACGTCGATATTCTTATCATAGATATTAATGTTATCAATGATCACCTTGCCTTCAATCTTAACACCATCAATAAGGTCATTCATACGGTTTAGGCTACGCAGGAAGGTCGATTTTCCACACCCCGACGGACCAATAAAAGCAGTTACCTTTTTTTCCGGAATTTTAATAGAGATATTGTTCAGCGCCATCTTACTGCTGTAATAGAGGAACATATCCTCCGTATTGATTTTATCAACTATCATGATTAATTAGTTTTCTTTTTTCTGATTCTGTATCTTAAAATAACTGCTGACATATTCAAAATAAATGTTAGCAAGAGCAGTACGCAGGTTGTACCAAACTGGATAGGCAATGTCTGATCGACGTTGGCCGATTGGGTTGTCAGCACATAAATATGGTAGCCGAGAACCATAAACTGATCGCCCAGTCCGGGCAATGTGGCAAGGTAATAGGCCGCTCCGGTAAACAGAATTGGGGCTACTTCACCTGCTCCGCGACTTACTGCAAGAATAGTGCCGGTCATAATTCCGGATATCGATCCGGGGATTACAACCTTCCTGATAGTTTGCCATTTTGTGGCTCCCAACGCAAGGCTCGCCGCCCGTAGTTCTTGTGGCACAGTCTTTAAAGCTTCCTCTACCGAAACAATCACCACAGGAAGTGTTAATAATGACATCGTAAGACTTGCCCACAACAAATTCGGTTGACCCCATTTCAATTCTCCGCCGAAAAATGCACCATCGATGTGTGCACCAACGAATTTAATAAAGAATCCCAAACCAAAGAGTCCGTAAATAATTGATGGAATCACGGCAAGCGTCCGCACCGCAAAACGGATTGTTTTTGCAATAACCGAATTTTCTTTTGCATATTCGGTAAGATAGATGGCCGTAATTGTGCCAAATGGAACAGCCGCGATTGACATGATGATAACCAGTAATGCCGTGCCATAAATAGCGGGAAAGATCCCGCCTTTTGTCATTCCGTCAGTTGGGAAACTCGTCAGAAATTCCCACGACAGCTGATCTTTTCCTCCGATTATAATCACAGTTAACATGATGATTACAATTGCGATAATCAGCAAAGCAGAGACGAGTGTAATTCCTTCGATTACAATACCTTTTATATTTTTCCTGAAACTTTTTATCATTTTCCCTGTATTCTTTTCATTAGTTTTCCTTTCACATAGAATTCAGCGATCGCATTGATAATGAATGTAAAGATGAAGAGCAACGATCCGATCAGAAACAGCACGTTGTAATGGGTGTCGCCAAAAACAACTTCTGCCATTTCGGCGCCGATTGTAGCTGCAAGTGTACGTACCGATGTAAACGGATTCAGATCCATTTGTGCTGCATTTCCCGTTGCCATCAATGCAATCATCGTCTCCCCGAAAACCCTGCCAATACCAAGCAATATTGCGGCAAAAATTCCCGGAGTGGCAGCTGGTAATATGACGAAGAATGCAGTTTGCCATTTAGAGGCGCCGATTGCGAGACTTGCTTCGTAAAACGATTTAGGGACAGCTGTTAATGCATCTTCTGTAATTGTGAAAATAATCGGGATGGCCGCAATTCCCATGGCGATGCCTCCAACAAACGAGTTTAGTCTTGTCTCATAATGGAAAATCTCCTGAAGAAAGGTGGCCATTACCATCAATGCAAAAAAACCAATTACTACAGAAGGAAATCCGGCAAGCAGTTCAATGGTTGGTTTAATGATCTCTTTCATCTTCCTGTTTGCAAATACGGCTGTATATAATGCAGCAAGAATGGCGATTGGCGCTGCAAAAAGCAACGAGATAAGGGTAATTTTAAATGTTCCAACTATTAAGGCCAGTATTCCATATCGCGGTTTATCAGACACAGGAACCCAGTCTTTGGTTAACAAGGTTTTTATTGCCGATTGATTATCGTCAAATCCACTTCCCGCACTGACCGTATAAGCTTTATCAGATGCGTCTTCTATTGATGCCGTGTCGTTGGTCTGAACACCGTATTGTTCCTGAACTTGTGAGCTATCCGTCACAGCTCCATAAGTTTCCTGATTTTCTTCTTTTGCCGGCTGATCAGTCACCTCACCATAAGTTTCCTGAACATCCTGAACTACATTTTCGGTTGTTGACTTTTTTATCTCTTTAGAAATACTGAAAATTGGAAATGCTTCGCGGAATACAAAAAAGAAGATGAGAACGATAATCGTAATAGAAAGAAAGGCAACTCCTTTAATTATTTTTTCGGCAACATAATCGGCGATCCGGAACTTTTTACGCGTGATATCAAAGCGAACCGGTTCAGAGCTTGCAGCAGTTAGTTTGCCGGAAGTTGGCGCTTTGGATGGTTCTTTGGTCATATTTGAATTGTTACTTTTTCGCTAATCATTAGGTCCAGACGTAAACAAGTTAAAGCGAATAACTTCAGGAAAGAAATTATTCGCTTTTTAATTAACTATTTATGATTTTATGAAAGTTATCCATGATTTACTTCACAGGGAAGTAACCCATATCAACAACCAGCTTTTGTCCTTCAGCACTTAAGATCCAGTCGATATATTTCTTAGTTTCTCCTGTTGGTCTGTTGCGCAGGTACATATAAAGATATCGGGTAATAGGATATTCGCCGGTTTTAATTGTCTCCGCCGTTGGGACGAAAGCAGGACTGTTATCATCTTTTTTTACTTTGCAGATAACAATTCCTTCGGCATAAGCAGCGCCTCCGTAGCCAATTCCGTAAACATCTTTCTTAACTGCATTTACAACAGCGGCAGTTCCGGGAAGTGTCTGACAACTTGTTGCATAGTCACCTTTCACCACATTTTCCTGGAAGAAGACGTAAGTTCCTGAACTGTTTTCCCTTCCGTATAATTTGATGGTCTCATCAACTCCCCCAACTTCTTTCCAGTTCGTGATCTCTCCCCTGAAAATTTGCCCTAATTGTTTGATCGATAATTCTTTTATTTTATTCGCTGCATTAAGGTAAATAGTAATACCGTCTTTTGCACAAGCAACTTCAACACCAAGCGAGTTGTATCTTGCTTTTAGTTTTTCTTTTTCTGTATTTTTCATTTTACGGCTCGCATTGGCAATATCCGTAGCACCATTGATCAGCGCTGAGATTCCGACGCCCGATCCACCGCCTGTTACCTGAATAGATGCGCTGGTGTTGGTTTTCATATAGACTTCAGCCCATCTTTGGGCGAGAATAACCATTGTATCAGAACCCTTAACGGTGATACGCTCAGGTGCAGCTATAAATGCAAAGCTCAAAACGCCAAGCAATACTGCTATCATCGACACCTTTAATAATTTGAATGATTTCATTGTATTTGAATTATATCTGTTTAATATTTTTGATTCTCTTATAAAAACTGATGGCCTGCTTTTCTAATTTCTGCCTGGTACCTTTTACTTAAAACTTCGCCTGAATTCTTAATGTGAATACGTTTTGATTAATGGCATTGCTCCAATCCAATGTACCGGCATTTCCATGCGCATCTGTATAATTGTCAACAACTTTACCTGAAGTTCCAACTTTTTCATTCTGAACGATATCGTAGCCAAGCGTAATTCTTAAGTTGTCGTCAAAGTAATGGTGTAGAGCAAAACCATAAGTTGTTGTTGCAAGATCACCCTTACCACTCATCTTCGATTTTAGGGTTACTGCATCAGTCGTTGTAAATCCCTTAACTGCTACATCTTTTCCTGTAATATCCGTATTGGGATCGTAATAATCGTAACGGAAGGCAAACTGGTTCTTTTTACCCAGGTTCTTGATTAAGTACAGGTAGTAGCCTGCAAATTTATTCTGGAAATTGGCAACACCTGGAACTGCAGCAGTGGTACCTGAAGCGGCAACAGGCGCATAACCAACCGAGGCATTCTTACCAGCAATATACTCGCCCTTCACAGATAATCCACCTATTACGTCGGCATACAACTGGAATTCGCCGCCAACCCAATTTCTTTTTAATGCATCGCCAAATTTAATATCCTTAACAGTGGAGTAGTCACTACTTAATGTCTTAACAGCATTCGATTTAAGCGCTCCAAAGTACCCATGGGCGCCAAAATCAAGTCCTCCGAAACTTCCAAGCTTTAGGTTGTAGGTGATCCGCGCCATTACATCCTTAAAATTGTCGTAGTCTTTGTTTTCGTTGGTATTCTGGTTGACTCCGGCGCTATTATTAATTGTCAAACCATCGGGTCCGTTTAAAACAGCCAATTGTATATGTATCGGAGTATTAAGGGGATTGTATTCCAGTTTTGCACCAATTGCACGTTCACCAGGGTATAGTGTCCTGATCACTAAAGAACGTTCGGGTAATTCACGTTGACTTGATGAATATTCAACTTCGTAGTTTGGACGGTTGAATTTCCCGGCAGTCAAACTGAATGCGTTTGTCCAACGGTCGTTAAGAACAACGTAAGCATCTTTTAATGAAAGAGCTCCGGGTGAGAAGTCAGGCTGCAACACAAATTTTACACCATCAGCAGCTTCGTAGGTGAATTTAACCCTGACTCTTCTTAAAGAGAAATAATTTTGAGACGTAGATAAAAGAGAAGGACTCTCAAAATTCTGATACTGCGCCTGAATGTATCCTGAAACCTTAATCTTCGTTAGTTTCGAAAGATCTGCCTCATCTGTTGCCAGCCTTTCAAGTAGACCATTTACTTTGTCGTTTACTTCAGTCAATTTTTCATCAATCGTGGGATCCTGTGCCTTAACGTTAAAGGCCACCAATAGGAAAAGTAAGAATAGAATAGAATTTAGTTTTTTCATACATTATTGAATTATACGTCATTAAATTACAATGCAAAAATTCGTTAATAATGTTACAATGCTGTTACAATTTTATTAAATGGTGTTACAGCCAGGTTACATTTGTGTTACAGACAAAATATAAAATTGCTTTCTGGTTCGTTTTGAGCGTGTTGTGGGCAGAAAAAATGTATTATTTTTGTATCAGGATTGTAATTAGGGGATAAGAATAAATAGATATCGTATTTACAAAAGCGGAACAGGGAGAGAGGGAGAATGGGCGACAAGTCATTAAAATAATCATTGAAACGGTCATTGGCTTAGCCGTCATTGAGAAGTCATTGAAACGGTCATTGGCTTCGCCGTCGTTGAAAAATCATCCGATGCTGATACAGGACTTTTTGTTTCAATTATGACGGATATGTATTAAAAGGGCACTTCGCTTCGAAACGAAAGCGAATCAAGCTGAAAAGTTGGGGGATAAAAATCATCAAAGAAAGGAGCAACGAATCGTCCACGGCCGTCCATTTCCGTCCATCTCAGAAAAAGTCAATCCGGACTATACGTTTTTTCACTACCTTTATCTATCGATAAAGGC
>JAATGF010000021.1 GCA_015654795.1 Bacteroidales bacterium | reverse complement strand
GGTAGGTACTCAACAAGCCTTCAACCCAAAAGCATTAGAAGATTATCAACAAATATATAAACAAAAGAAAATCAATCAATTAAAAAGAAAATTACAACTTTTGGAAACGTCTTAAAAAAGAAGTTACATAAGAGAGAGAGAGAGGATGAATCAAGGTATTTTATCTTGATAATTATTTTGTTTTATTCTGTTTTGAAGGAAACTATATTTCATCGAAACGAGGGAATTGTATTTTGACGAACGAAAACCTGTAATGAAAAATGATTCGAACTCACGGCCCTTCTTTGGAAGAGGTTCGTAAGGACGAATCATTTTAGAACATGGTGCACACTCCGGAAAGTTTGTGTAGAAAACAGGGATTAAGACTTATCCCGCTTATCTACTCTGCTGCCATTGGTGGTTTTTCGTAATTGGCCATTTTCTTATTCGGCGTTTTACCCATGAAGAATTCGATTACACCGCCTGCAACAATATCGTTGTGGGTGATAAAGTTCTTCTGGTAAGGTTTGCCATTCAGTATTATCTTTTGAATGTAGAAGTTGGCGGCGCCTGTATTGTTGGCGATAATTTTAAACTGTTTACCATTTGCGAGGTTGATTGTTGCTTTTGGTAATTGTGGTGAGCCAAAAGAGTAGACACTATTTGCCGGATTGACAGGATAAAAGCCCATCGAACTAAAGATATACCACGCCGACATTTGTCCGCAATCTTCGTTGCCCGAATAGCCTGATGGTGTGTTGGTGTAGAGTTCGTTAATTATTTTCGAACAGTAGAACTGCGCTTTCCATGGTTCGTTGGTAAAATTGTAAAGATAGGCGATATGATGGCTTGGTTCGTTGCCATGAGCATACTGACCAATAAAACCTGACGCATTCCCGTTTACATCACCCGATTTGGCTTTAAGCGTAAAGAATGTATCGAGTTTCTGGGTGAATTTTTTATCGCCCCCCATCATATTAATGAATGAATAAACATCTTGCGGGACATACCACAAATACTGCCAGCCATTCCCTTCCGTAAAAGGATAACCGCCATTACCACCATATTTTAAAGGAGAGAAAGGTTCAATCCAGTTCCCTTTATCATCTTTCGCCCTGAAGAAACCAATCCGCGAATCGAACAGGTTCTTATAGTATTCCGAACGTGTGTTAAAGTATCCATAATCGGCTGTTTTGCCAAGTTTCTTTGCCATTTGAGCAACACACCAATCATTGTAGGCACCTTCGAGTGCGATAGAAACAGATTGGGTTTCTAAATTTTCGGGAATGTATTTGTATTTGTCGAGCAGTTTAAATGACGAATTCGGATGCGAGGTTGTCGACGATGCCTTAATAGCTTCGTAGGCAAGGTTATAATCTATCCCCGGAATTTTCTTGTTAAAGGCATCCACAATAATGGGGATGGCGTGGTTTCCAATCATGCAATAAGTTTCCTTCCCCCACAATTGCCAGATTGGCAAATATCCGTAGTCGGTATATTGCCTTAACATTGAGTTGATAAAATCAGCCGTTCTTTTCTCCTGGGTAAGGGTAAAGAGTGGGTGAGCGGCCCTGTAAGTATCCCATAATGAAAAGGTACTATAATTTGAACCGTTGGGAGCATTTCTCTGTTCTCCATTACTGTTGATGTAATCGCCGTTGGCATCGGCAATATTGTTGGGATGGATAAAGGTGTGATAAAGAGACGTGTAGAAGACTGTTTTCTGATTATCGGTTCCTTCAATCGAAATTGATGACAGCTCTTTATTCCATTTGTCTTTTGCATTCGCCAGTATGCGATCAAAATCGAAATCTGTAATTTCGGCCTTGAGATTTTCCCTTGCCCCGTTATAGCTGACCGACGAAAGTCCGACTTTAACAATTAATGGTTGGGTATTGTCACCTTCGAAGGTGAGCGCCATTTTTAAATTAGTGCCGTTTGCAATTGCTTCATCCGAAAGAATCTTATTCCCTGCCTTAATTGTCTGTGCACTAAATGGTCGCGAAAACCGGGCGGTAAAGTACACCTTACGTTCGTTGGCCCAACCGGTTATTGAACGATATCCCTCGATCGTTTTATTATCGATTACCCTTATCTGTGCATCCAGGATTTTGCACGACCAGTAAGCCCTTTTTTTATCCAGTGAATGATCGAGATCAATCATCAGGTGAAAAGGTTCGTTGTTTTGGCTCGTATATTGATGCAATCCGCAATGTTCTGTCACTGTAAATTGCGCGAGCATTTTTGCATCATCCAATAAAACACTATAATAACCTGGATGTGCGGTTTCGTTTTTATGACTGAAAGCAGAACTGTATCCATTTCCGTTTTTGTCTTTGGTCGCATTCCATTTCAGGTCTCCCCTGAATGGCATAAAAAGGAAGTCAAATAAATCGGCTACACCCGTTCCGCTTAGGTGAGTGTGACTAAATCCGACGATTGTGCTGTCGGCATAATTGTAACCGCTGCACGGATCATCTGGCGCCTCCTGAGTATCGGGGCTAAGTTGCACAAACCCAAAAGGGGCCACTGCACCAGGAAAATTACTTCCTGACAGGCTTAAACTATCGACTGATCCTGTACCAATAAATGGATTAACAAATTTCGAATAATCGATAGGTTGAGGGTTGTTTTGCGCAACCAACCCCTCCTGAAAAAGGAGTGACACTCCCAAAAGTAGAAAAATAAACGTTCGCATGTAGTTATTTAAGTGTGATATAATTGATTAACATTTCATTTACTGTAGTCCCAAAACTAAGTTAAAAATGTGGAGCTACAAATGATAAATTGAAGGGAAAAGAGAGAAATAATTGGCATTATGACTTTTCGATTGGATTTCAATTCTGACTAATCATAAAGGAAAAGTTTAAACTTCTCCCGCTCAAAACATCGGAGCGCTAAAACCTGATTGCGGGCCAGCGTTTGATTTGTTCATTTTCAGATAAATCTAATTTGCGTAGTTGTATTTCTTTGTTATACGTAACATATTTGTAATCGTTTTGTAATTGTTTGGTAACTGAATCTTCTTTACTTGCACTTATTAGGAAATGGTTATTCTGTGAAATTCAGACGAATTAACCAATTGTGTAAATGAATAATTCAAGTTCGATATGGAAAGTTTTGTAATACATAAACAAGGCGAATCGCAATATTATGTGGCGCTGCTGACCAATAAAGGTGATATTATCCTTCGGGGAAATGATTGTGCCAGTCTTGCCGACTGTAAATATTCAATTGATTCAATTCGCAGCAATGCTACTGATTATTCGAAGTATGAGCTAATGACCTCAAACGACGGGAGATACTATTTCAAAGTAAAGGGATCGGGTGGTGATGAAATTGCCCGCAGTGAAATCTTTGAAGACACTGCCGAACGTTATGCTGGTATCGGATTGGTCAGACGAACAATACCATATGCAATTGTTGATGATCAGTCATTTGCAGTATAACATTATTGCCTCAGAATTATTGCCAGATCAAAATCCAATTCTCAAAGCATTAAGGTACGTGTGCTGATGAGTTTACTGAATACATTTTGCACATAATTCTTTTTAGGCGCGCAGGAATAACAGGCGCTACAGAAACTCTTCCCAATCATCATCTTTCCCTTTACCAAAAGAATCCGCTTGCAAAAAAATAAAAAAATAACTACGTTTATCCCTTAGAATTTGGACGAATGAACACAAAGGGATTAGATGCAATTTGGAAAGTTTGTTAATCGGATAGGTACTGAGATTTCATATTCACGATTTGAAGGGAAGGAAGTTAATGAATACAATCTAACCATTACTACTGCTCCCGGTAAAAAATTAGGTGACCAGATTGTTGAAATTCGCGAATCTTTTGAGGGTTTCCTCACTCAGTATAAGCTACAGCGGAAGAACATCTTATTCCAGCGTATTTTTGCAAGCGATATTTCAAACCAGGCCGAAGAACTGAAAGCAATCTCTTTTTGCTCCGCGGTTTCGTATGTTCAGCAGCCCCCGCTCAATGACGCAAAGATCCTGACATGGATCATGCTTCTTCAAGATGTAAATTCAAATCCAATCAATCAGAAGGAGGGCGAAAACGAAGTGGTTTTTACGCACAACGGTTATTCACATGGCTTTCATACGCAAATGAGTTGTCCCCAACAAGGTGATTCTTATTTGCAAACAAAGGCCATTCTTAAGGATTATATCAGCTGGCTTAAAAAGGGAAATCAATCGCTTGCCGGGAATTGCCTTCGCACCTGGATTTATGTGCGTGACATCGACAACAACTATCGTGGAATGGTAAAAGCCCGCAACGAGGTATTTGCCATCGAAGGACTTACCCCATCGACCCATTTTATTGCGAGTACAGGGATTGAAGGACAATCAGCCAGCATTTCGGCGCTTGTAACGATAGATGCCTATTCGATAGGTGGTTTGGAAACAGGACAAATCAATTACCTCGAAGCGTTGGAGAATCTTAACCCTACACATGAATATGGCGTAGCGTTCGAACGCGGAACGGCTATCGATTATGGTGACCGCAGGCATATATTTATTTCGGGTACGGCGAGTATTGATTGTAAGGGAAATATATTATACCTAAACGATGTTGGTAAGCAAACCGAAAGGGTTCTTGACAACATCAATGCTTTGCTGCATCAGGCCGAAGCTGATATGGGCGATGTAAACTCAATGATTGTATATCTGCGCGACAGGGCAGATACACTTTTTGTTGAAAACTACCTTGTTGAAAACTTTCCCAATATCCCAACTATTTTAGTGCTCGCTCCCGTATGCCGAAGCGGTTGGTTGATCGAGATTGAATGTACTGCTATTAAAGCGATTGTCAATCCAAGGTTTAGAAACTTTTGAATATTAGGCAGATTATTATAGAACCGTCCAATTACATAATTACCGGAGACCAAATCTAATTGTGATTATATTTGCCCCTGAGTCAGGTAAAAATCATTCACTTCAGTTCCCTCTTCCCGGATAAAAAGGCGACCAGCAATTGTCTTTACCTCGTCACTTCTTCCTCATTGTGGTGTCGGCTCTCTTTTTTTACTGAACGAATCAACATCAAATAATAATGTAAACCGGATTGTATTTGCAAGTGGATTATTGCGCTGAACAGGAATTACATACGAAAAATCAATAGCGGCTATATTCATTTTCACACCAACTCCGGCCGTAAAAAATTTCCTGTTTCCTTTATTCTGAGCTTCATTAAAATAACCCGCTCTTAAAGCAAACTGCTTATTGTACCAATACTCAGCACCAGTTGAAATCGTAAACTCCTGTAATTCTTCTTTTAAGCCTCCTGGGGCGTCCGAAAAAGAGCTAAAGATTGAACTGATCACCGATGTATTCGAATTATTATCGGGGGTATAAACGACATTTCCATCTGAACTATAAGTTACTTTGGTCGAAGGAGTTGGAACAAGCAGTTTATTCAGGTCCAATGAAATAGAGAAAGAATTGAAATCATCGATATCGCTTGTAAAAGTTGTCCCCAAACGCATATTTGCAGGCAAAAACTCTTTGTTCGATCCCTGATCATAAGATATTTTCCCTCCAATATTTGAAAAGTTGATACCGGCAGCAATTGATTTTGATGTTCCGGTTCCTCCCCATTTATTGATATAATAGAACGACACATCTGTAGCAAGCACATTACCAGCGGTATAATCTACACCAGTTCCTATTCCGATACCTCCCGAAAGATCAGAGCGAATATAGCGCAAAGCCACACCGCCGGAAAATCGGTCAGATAACTTCCGTGAATAACTAAAATCGAACGCAAATTCACTTGGACTGACAGTTCCAATGGTCGTTTGATCCTGACCTGTGAGTGTTATGTCGCCCATTGAGAAATAACGAAGCGAGGATGCGATTACTTGGTTGTTATCAATGCGGTAATAACCAGCAATATATGCAAGATTGATATCATTGACAAGTTGGCGAAGCCATGGCGTATACGAAAGTGAAAATCCGAACTTCTCTTCCGTGAATGCATATTTCGAGGGGTTCAGATATTGTGAATTGGCATCGGGCGAAGTGGCTGCACCAACATCACCCATTGCCCCGTGTCGTGAATCGGGAGTGATGGTTAGAAAGGGCACCGCAGTTGAGATCGGGTTGTAGCGTACTTCCTGACCAGTTGGCAAAGTTTGACCAACAGCAATCAGGCTAAACGAAAACAAGAAGAGTAAAGAAATAACCCTTAATTTTAGATGTCGGCTCATATATATAGATGTAAAATAAAACTTCTTTTATCAGAGATGCAATATAAGATTAATTTTTGAATAGTTTCAGAAAAATATTTCCATATAATCTATTAATTCAGAGAGACTAAAGAAAGTTTACAACTTAAAAGAGAGTTTTATAAAGAAGAAGGTACTGCTATTTTTGCAGAGAGAATTATTCCCAAAGAGACAGTTTTAAGTGTATGATCGTGATCGTAATCAAGAATAAAATCTCCGGACGAACTATCAATTAAAAGATTGTTCAACGGCAACGCCTCTGGCAATACAACCTTTTGAAATCCGGAGATTGCACCAACAGATAAATCTCCATTGTCAAAAACTGAAATATTAAATTTTGCGTCATCCTCCAGCTTTAGATCGCTAAATAGGATTGTTTTACGTCCTATTGTCTTAATTGTAACAATTCCATTCTCATTTTTGAGCAGTTCAACTTGACCGACAGCTTTAAACAGAGATACGTTATTAACCGGGAAAGTTGGATAACGGCGGATTATCAATGTTTGAAGCTGATTGCCTGTAACTTCCACTCCTGATTTTTGAAGTAGTTTCATTATTGCTAAAACTCCGGCCACCTTCGGATTACATTTTTTATCAATTGATTTTCTGGATTCATTATAAACATCACCGGAAATATCAGATTTTGATCCCGTCCATGATAAAGGAACCATGCCTGCAGTAACATTTTTTGATCCCGAAAAATAGAGACCATTCTCGTTAGGTTTACTAAAACCATTCCTGGCATTTCTTTCGTCTTCATTAGACCACTCATTAGTAATATCTTCCCCCGAACGATCGAATTTAACCAAATAGGTCAACGATTCACTTTCGGGCGATCGATCCATTCCTGCCCTATTCATCCATACCAGTTCACCCCTCTGATTAAACTGGGCAATAAATAAATCAGGTTTGTTACCTTCGCTTTGAAGTTTAACTCCATCCATGACAATCTCCCCGCTGAAGGATCCGGCGATATAAATCTCATCATCACTTACTTTCGTTATTGAAAATGCGATTGCGTGTCCACTTCCTTCAAACTTCCGTATCCATTGCAATGAGTTCCCCCGCGAAAAGCAAGCGACAAATGGAAAGCAGTGTTTCTTGTCGCTAAAATAACCCGTAATTAATGCCCTTCCCTGTCGGTCAAAAACAACATCCTGATTCGTCCCTCCTCGTTGCGCGCCCAATCTTAGAGCCAATTCCCAAATCCTTAGTGCATTGTTTGGTTGTGAAAAAGAACTGGAAAGATCAATCAATTGAGGAACCAATCCTTCAAGTTCAGGCACCACCACTCCAATCGGAGCGTTAAGAAAGGTGGGATCAGTAATACAATACTTTTCTCTGTTCAAATAATAATAATTGCCATCCAGGGATGTACCGTAACAGACTGCGGTTGAAAAATAACCCGGAAACTCAACCCCCACAACAGGTAACCGAAGCAAAATCCGTATAAGCCATGAAAACAAAACAGATTTGCTCCTGTCATCACCCGATTTCGAGGCAATAACTTCTTCCGCAAACCTGCTTTTGGAAAATCCATTATTTTGATTGATAGCCACATAATCAAAGTCCCTTTGTACAAACTGTTGTAAAAAAGCTGCCGCTTCTGATCTATCCATTTTCGACAATATTGGGTAAAATTGTCCTAATAAATCCTCTTTTAACGTGGCAGAAAATGGAGCGCCAAAATAAACAGAGGGATCAGTTTGTGGATAATCGTTGAAAAACCTGATCGTCTCGGGATTATAATGCATTAAAAACACATAACTTTTGTTATTCCACTGAAGTGAAATCTTTCGAAGTATCAGTTTCCCATTAAAATTTAGTGATTTATAAAAATTCAAATCGATCATTCCAATATTGTCAGGAAAAGGATTCTGGCAGGTGACAAGCAACAGACTCTTCATTTCGCGATCGAGATAAAATCGCTTCTGTCCAATCAGAACAAACTGTTTGAAGTAGATTGTATTTTCGGATGGAAATAAAATCGCGGTACTGTTTTGATTAAATGCAAGCCTGACATCAAAACCCGACCGAATCATTAGTGCCCATGTCAACAGATCAGCATTCAGTATATTATCCGTAAAAATATGCTTAGAGGCTGCTTTCACTAATTGAAAATAGCCCCAGTCACCCAAACCAAGTAAATCGCGGTAATCCATCAATTGATCAACCAATTGATTACTGTTCGACAGTGCAAATGATTTCCAAAAACCTGAAATCGAATCCTCGGACAAAGAACTGATTTTCGACAGTACCATCAACCTGTCGTAACTAATGCTGATCTGTTGTCCGTAAAACCTGAAAGCCCCTTTTCGTGAATTAAACATTTCTGATTCCGGCTTTCTTATCCTTGGAATCATCTTTAGCTGACCATTCCGGTAGTCGTTGAAACCAATAATACCCGAAAAAGGAAGACCGGCAGGAGGGTTCATATTAAGACCCGATTCATCAAAAACAGGCCGTTCTTTCAGACGATGTGGTTCATCCGAAATTCCTGCTAAAATAGAATAATCGTTCCATGTCTCCTTTAAATAACTTGCAAATTCATCATCGCGTGTTCTCGCATATTCAGAAAAATCAGCGTTCGAAAACAATTTTCCTTTTCGGTTTTCTGCAAGAAAGGTAAAGTTGTTATTTTGCCAAAGCCTCCGCAACTCACTAATTGTCTGGCCATTCGAAACGAAGCAAGTAACCACAGTGACAACGCCGGTAAGGAAAAAACGGACGATCTGCCGAAAATCATACTTCTCCAATATGCGAATCAATATATTCACGTTACAATATTTAAATTAAATACCTTAAAACTAAACGATTCAATTGCAGAAAAGTTACGTTGCATTCAAATCGACAATTAGTAATTCACAAATTTACAGAGAACAAACATTCACAACGATAATAATATCAGTTTTATAATAAAAAAATAACCTATACTTCATATGCACTTCACCTTTTTTTGCCAATCAAACCGTAACTTCGCCGGTCAAAAGGGGAACTACAAAAATATGCGACTTGCACCCAAAGATCTTATTGATAATCCGGAATTTGAACTTCTCTTCAGGCTGGAACACAAAAATGCCAAAGCATTTGTAAAAGAACAACTCAGACATAAATCAAAGCTAACGAAAAGATATCTGTGGTACCAGTTTTCGATGGCAACACTTTTGACAGCGCTGATATTTTGCGGACTTATATTATGGTATGTCAAATCAGCAATAGCAATGCTTTTCGTTGCTGGAGCATTTTGCTTTTCATTTACATTGCTGATCTTTTTTCACGAAATGCTTCACGGTCTGGCATTTCTTTTACTTGGGTTTAATAAAATTTCATTTGGAGGTGATCTCCGGAAATTTGTTTTTTATGTTCAGACTGACCAGCAAGTGATTTCACGTCAGCAGTTTTATATTTTGGCACTTTTCCCATTGGTAATCATTAAGATTATGACTGTTGTCGCTATCGTTATTACGATAATTACACACAGTCCGTGGTTCTGGTTTTGGATGATCATAATGGCAATACACAGTTTTTTCTGCGCCGGGGATATTGGACTGCTCTCATTTTTCAATCATAATCGTGATAAAGAGTTGTTTACATTCGACTCTAAAACAGAAAAAAGTTCCTATTTTTATCAGAGAAAATAAACATCATCTACCTAAACACTGGCTCACATATTTTCCATCCACAAGCCTGAAGCCAATCCTTTCCAAATAATCATTATGCGCTTTACTTTGAGGTTCAATATACAAATATTTGTAATCCAAAAAATCAATACAACGTAACTCACAATTATAAAATGTTTTAGCAAGTTGCGAGCCTTGATATTTTGGAACCATATAGTCAATGCAAATCCTTAGTGTCTCCGGATTTTTTATCTCGGCGATGATCAGTCCAACAGTCTCAATCTTCGACATTATTAAGGCGATAAGAAACTCTTCTTCTATCTTAAAATCGAATCCCGGGAAAAGCTTTAAAATATCAGCTCGATAATAATCAAGGAAATAATGGAGATACTGATCATCGTTTGCATGAACCAGAATCACCTCTAATGGCCTGTTTTTACTGATGTGCAGACGTAACCTAATAATGCTCACAACTCCGGCAAGTAATGCTGATACAGCAAGAAAATACAAACGGAAAATCAATCCTCCAATCAGGAATCCAATGATTACCAGAATGTAAAACAGCCAGCCATTGGTCTTTTGTTTGACCAAAAAACTACCGGCAAGCAAAACAATTGCTATAAAACCGTAAAACAAGTCAATATAAGTACTATTCATTCCCATATACCATCCGAACAAAGAAAGTGAAGGTTTTGTTTAAGCGCTTAACGCTCTCATCCTAAAGTAAAGCAAAATACCACGCCGAGATGATGAACCCGATAATGTTTTTTAACTAAAGAGATGATTCGAAAATCGACTTTCTCACTATTTTTGTACGAGAGCGAACTGTTATGGAGTACATTCTTAAATTGCTAAGTGTCTTTCTGGTTGCAAGTATCAAATACTTTTGGGCGACACCATATTCTTTTGGCATGAAGCTTAACGAATGGGAGACAATATTTTTCATGGAAGCGGGAGGAATTTTGGGCTTCTTATTTTTTTATTATTTCTTCGGATTCCTCTTCAAAGAATTGAAATTACTATGGCCTGCCGTTTATCATTTTACCCCTGTTATATTTAAGGTAAGATTCGAAATGTGGTTAAAGCGCGTTAAAATGGAGCGTATCAATGCAAAAAAGTTCACCAAAAGAAATAAGCTAATCATCCGGATGCGCAATCGCTATGGAATGTGGGGGCTCGTGATTTTGTCGCCTGTGATTCTTTCAATTCCTGTGGGAGCTTTGCTGGGAAACAAATATTTCAAACATGACCATCACTTTATCCCCTATATGCTTCTTTCAATTGTGATCTGGGGAATTGTGTCAGTTACATTTTTCAGTACATTCATGAATATTAAGTAACGCGAGCCAATAGATGTGGTATTCTATTTAATTAATGGAAGCGTACCTGGAAGGATTCATGCTTCGATTCCTTGTATCTTCCTTATATTAAATGCCATATACACTTTTGGTTAAACATTCTTACATAAGTAATGGGAATAAATAAATGTCGTCTTTTGCTAATACCGGATATGTAGACTTTCAAAGCGCAGTGCACTTTTAATGGATCAAGACAGAATTCCGAGAGATAAGTATTTAAGAACGCATAATAAAATGGATTTGAATACGGGTGCCAGTTTCAAGAAGTCAGGAAATACAGCTTATAAAACACAAAATACCCATGAAATTATCACCGGAGGAAAGAACCCGATTTCGGTCAGGAGTTGGTCAGGAGTTGGTCAGGAGTTGGTCAGGACCAGATACGAAGGAAGTGGGGCGCCTTTATCGATACGACAAAGGTAGTCAGGATCGGAATAAGAACTATTAAATCAATGTGAGAGAAGACGTGAGAAATCGAAAGGTTTAACCGAAATAACCAGACAATTGACTTTTAATGATAAATTAAAACCTCTTCGCTAAAGCATCAAAGAGAAGATCGTTTGTGTTAATTTATAACCTTCCCATAAAACGATCACCGGAAGAAGGAGCCCGAAGTTGGTACGAGGAAGGTCAGGAGTTGATACGGACCAGGTACGGAGGAAGTGGGGCGCCT
>JAATGF010000178.1 GCA_015654795.1 Bacteroidales bacterium | reverse complement strand
TGTGTTGGTTTCCCGCGGTAATCTTCCCCCTGCATTGAATCAGCTTGCCGCATCAGCTGTTGCCGGCACAATCGTTTTTACCTGGGAAGATAATTCCGACGAAACAGGTGCATCCGCTGCTGACAAAAATCTTTTATTGATTTACAACCCTGGCAAAAATCAGTCTGTGTATTTTAAAGATTTGGGCGAACGTGCCGACGGTACGCAAACTGTTACTGTCCCTCACTCTTTCAGTGGTGATTCAGTTCATTGCTACATCGCTTTTGAAACTGCTGACGGTGTCGAACAGTCCAACAGCAACTATGCCGGCGCTATCACCGTTGTATAGTAGAGACGTACGGTCGTGCGTCTCCTTTTCAACCCCGGAGGTGGTTTCATCATTCGTGTAATTAGCTACGCTGAACTTCGTTTCGTTATAATTCGCATAATCCGTTATTACCATGATTATTTTGTGGTCTTCATTTTCACAATGTAAACGCAGGAAAAGCAAATGATTAATTGATGTATTAATCTTTGCAGATCTTGCGTTTCCTTGACGTAATATAATATAAATGACCTTAAAAACAGAACGCTAATTGACAGGAGTGATCAATAGTCATTCACATTAATTTTGCTTGTCCCGTCTTTCTTCAACGAAATCTCTTCAGGTTGCCGTACATAAATTCTCGAACTGTCGGACAATGTGCCGCTGATCTTTAATGCTTTAATCTCAAGATTTGCCTCCGAATTCTGAAGCACCAGTCCCAGCGAATCAATCCTGAATTCGGATGAATTTATACGTGAGTGATTCTTCGCCACGATAGCCAAAGCCCGGAAAGACGATTTCACAAGTGTATCCTGATTGAGCGAAAGCTCACTCTGATCCAAATCAAAGGATAATCCTCCCCTACCTAAACGCCCGACATTGATATCCGAATTTTTCAATCGTATACTCTGCAGCGAATCAGTGGCATGAATTATAATCGACATATTGCGATGAATTGGCTTCTCAAAATCAGACACAAATAATGTATCCTCTTTTATTTTAAAATTCAAATTCGGCGCTATTGAATCTTTAAGACTGGTTATTTCAATAAACGACGAATCGTTTCTGACAAGTGTAACATTCATGCTATTGTATAAACTAAGTACTTTGAATGAAGGAACTATTTGCTTATTCACTTTAAAATCGGAAGGACCTCCGTTGTTTCGCCGGCCATGAATCCGAACATCAATCATAGCCGCCAGAATAAGAACGGCAATTGTGCCAAGCAGTGATATAAATATAATTTTACTGGTTTTCATAAGTGTCTATTTATTATTTGATACGAAATAGGGTTTTAATTCTTCGAAGCTGATATCGAGCATTTTGGTCTGTCGCACAATTATTGGCAGATCGATTTCGAAAAACTCTTGCCGCTTCCATTGACGAATGATTCCTGTCGCATCGCTGCTCACATAATACCCCACACCGCGCTTATTATCAATAATTCCACGCGTCTGCAATTCACTGTAAGTGCGCATCACCGTATTAGGGTTTACTCCCATTTCGCTTGCAAGATCACGCACAGAAGGGATCTTTTCACCGGGAGGATATTTTCCCTCCATCACTTTCTCCGAAATATTATCAGCGATCTGAAGAAAGATTCCTTTGGTATTTTTGAATTCCATAATTAAGCCTCCTTCTCTTTAAGTCTAAACCAGGCAATTGCCAGCAGACACAGATTGATTAGCGTAGCGCCTGTTGCAAGAACAGCCAGTGCATCATGCTGATTATTGATAAAAAGCACCCTGTTGTGTGTAGAATGAATATTTTCGAGATCAAATCCTTTCACAAGAAGAAATGTATACAAACCTAATGCTGCAAAAATGACCGAAAGTGCAAATAATGTTTTCAGGAGTGGCGATTTGGAAAAATAACTGGCTCCCGTAAATACGATCAGAAATGCCAGCAATACTCCCTGGAACATCGAATATTTCGCAATTGCTTCAAATTTTTCGTGATTCATAAGCACTGACCATCCTTCGCCAAACGAGAATTTATAGTTGACGAGTTCAGGATTAAAATAGTTCACCATCACCCCTTCGAGATTCGCAACAATCCAATAGATGATGGGCATCAGCACAATAAAGAGGACAATGCGCGTGAGCAATTCAAAGACAAATTTTTCGGAAGAATTAACCGGAAGCATCAGGTAAGTCATGCTCTTTTCTTTTGACCGGAATGCAGGAAATGAGTAACCTGCATAAAGAACTCCCATCTGGAAAAATAAAAATATGAACGCGGCCATGCTGTCGTGGTTTTCCCAATTACGGAAATTTGCCGCCGATTGCATGATAAAGAGCAAAATAAACACTAAGCCTGCAAAACCGGCCACGGTAATGCCGATCATTTTTTTGTTGATAATCAGCGATTGTTTGAATAACAAAAGCAATCGCGGGAATGAGAAAATATTATTTGTTTCCATAGGTTTATCCGATTTTTTTCCCTTTTATAATAGCATTAAAAAGCAATTCGATATCGACTTCTGTCTCAGCATGGCCATTCGGCATCATCAAACGATAACCTCCCGGAACAGCCTCACTATAAATAGCGCCTTCGACATCACCGGAAGTCCCTGATATAAAGCACACCTTCTGCGAGATCTCTGCAATGGTCTGCTGAAAAATCACCTTCCCGTTATCGAGCATTATAATTTTATCAATCAGATTCTCAACATCTTTAACCTGATGTGTCGAAATCACAACAAGTTGATCCTCATTTAGTGAGCCTGCCAGAATTTTCCGGAATAACGATTTTGAAGGAATATCGAGACCATTGGTAGGTTCATCGAGTACAAGCAGACGGCATCGTGTAGAAAGGGCAAAAGCAATCAGAAATTTTTTCTTCTGACCATGCGAAAGACGTTGCAGATTGCTGTCTTCGCGTAGTTCAAACTCCGTGAGGATACGATCTGACATCACATGATCGAATTTCGGATAAAATGGAGCATAGGCTTTCTGATAATTGCCGATACTTATCGGGGGAAAATAGAATTCCTCGGGTACGAGAAAAACATCGTTAAGCATCGAAACCTCGCGTTTCCGGGGGTTGTGATCGAGGACGGACAACTCACCCGATTGAGGGTGAAGCAATCCTGTCAGCAGTTTTAGCAGGCTGGTTTTGCCTGCGCCGTTCTTTCCCAGCAATCCGGTGATGCTCCCTGCTTCAAGGTGCACCGACAGGCCGCTAAATAGCTCCTGCTGCCGGGGATAACCAAAATGAAGGTCTTTAATCTGAATCATAAACTGAATATTTATTGTTTTAGTATACTACATTACTAATACAGTGCAAATATAAAACTATTTAATTCAGAATTGCAAATCTTTTTGGGGAAAAGTGAAATAAATATTTATTTGGGAAAAGCCAATCAAAACGCAGATGAGTTAGCGATCCAACAATATACTGTATATTAGCTTATTGCCAACATTACAGCTTTCAAGATCTACTTTCAAATTTTTTAGGTCAATGTGATTTCAAGTTAGATTGGGAAAGTCATTTGTTGACGCGGCTGAATATGCCAGTGATTTTTCTTGTTGTTTTAAAGGTTCCAGTGAAAATCAATGTTATTTTGTCAAATGCGGAAGTTTTAGCCCTGCCAAAATAATATACTTTCTATTTATCCTTACTATGATAAATAGACATGCCGGGAAGTACTTCTATATTTGTAAGTTAATGTTTCCATATTGTTTTCTGTTACTTGCTCATTTCACAGTAATAGTAGTTCCTGATATTTTTTTTGGCGGCAACTTCTTTCGCCTGACGACACAATTCGCCCATCCCGATAAGTGCGTTATTGGGCAATATTGTGAAAGAGAGAATAAAGATGGAGATTAATAATCCGACACACATTGTCTTAATTGCCCGGTTTATATTGCTATTGATTAAGTATTTTATTGCAAGAATTCCCGCGATAGAAAGGATCAGGGCAGCTAAAAAAATGATCATAACAGTTAGTAATTGAGTTGTGCCTGTTAGCATTTGCGCTACGATTACAGCAGGAAGAGCCAGACAAAAAATGCAGGCAGGAATGCCAACCAGCGGAAGCATCCACCTTTGTGATTTGAATTTAGAGAGCCACAATACCGTTAAATAGGTAATAAACGGGAAAGCCGGGAGTAGGTCCACTTCGAGTTTGGAACTAATAAGAGATAGTGTTACAAATGTTGATAGAATAACCACAAGGAAGAAACGCTCCATATCAGTTGTAACCAGTTTCTTTTTTAAGCCCATTATCAGAATTCCGATGTACAGTAACGACCAGGGAGCAAGCGAATACCAGATGGTCTTCAGGTAGTAATAAATTGGCTCTTTATGGTGGAAAGAATTTACTGCGCGGTTGACAGTTTGGTGGTAGAGCAGGTTATCAAGATATTGGCTACCCCCTTCGGCATAAACTCCCGCGAACCACACTCCGCAAAGAGCCAATAACACAACCAGTGTTTTCCAGCCCCAATACCTGCCAATGGTTTTCAGTCCTTTTTTCAGGATCAGGAAAACAATGATTGAAACCAATGGCACAATTATTCCCATTAGCCCTTTGGTAAATAAGGCCATAAATACGAAGATGGGAAACAGCCATGAATCGCGTGGTTTTCCTTTGCCGATGTACATCCTAAAAAAAGTATAAAGAGCCAGAACGATAAACATGCACATCAGCATATCCATTCGGAGAACCAGTGCAGTGCCAATAAAATAGCCGCTTGTAATCAGCAACAGTTGCCCGAGTACCCGCTCGCTTTCGGATAAAACGTTTTTAACCCATTTATCCATTATAAAGAGGATAACCAATGCCGGGATAAATGAGAATATTGCCAAAAAGAGCATGTTGTGATTCCCAAAGATCAGTTTCCCCAACATCGCAATCCATATGTAGAGAGGAGGCTTCTCTGCATAAATTATTCCATGATTGGTAAAAGTAAAGATCGAACCATTACTTAACGCCTCGTCTGCTATGCTCAGGTATCGCAGCTCATTATCAAGCGTAAAGTCGCGGAAAATGAAAACGGGCAAAACAGCAAGAACATAAAGGGCATACTTTAGGACTTCACTTTTTGTAAGTCGGTTTATCATACCATCTGTTTTTTTAGTTCTTTCCTGTAGATTGTAATATTGCGGGCATAGGCGATAAATCCTACCGATTGTCCCAGAATCAATACCGGATCAAACCGGATCAGCCCGTAAATAACAATTATTCCGGAGCCTGTCAGGCTAATTACCCAGAATCCTAAGGGCAATAAAGACTCATTTCTCCTCATAGAATAGATCCACTGGTAGACAAATCGTAAGGTGAAAATAACTTGCCCCAAAGAGCCAAGAATTACGAGCCATAAAGGGATGCTTTTATTTCTGCACGTATCTTCAGTAAATTAGCATTTTAAGTTTTTCATTCAGCGAAACAATAGTCCGGCACAACTGGTCGGTGTGTACCAACACATCTTTAGTTGTTAAGGTCTGTTACTTGCTGCTTACATCTTGATCGTCTAAACCCTTTTGAATTTTTTATTTTATGGTATCACAACACTCTTCGTTTCCACCGTATAGGCTGAAAATAAGCCCAGAGCCCCATTCGAAATATTATTAGGCGGATTATTGGGGGTGGTGCCTCCTCCGGGGCCATTGTTAGCTATTAGGGCCAATGTAGTGTAATACAACGACACTTTCTTATCTATACATTGCATTTCGATACTGATCAAATCGTCTGGCTTCAGCTTTAAGTCGTCATCATTTATTTCCAGTTTAAGGGTATTTTCAAGACCATTTCTTACATCATCATTCAGGACTAAATGCTGATTGATGAGCTTGTTGTTTACCGATAACACAAACCTGTAATTGTTCCCTTTCTCAGTCGGGTCTTTATATACCGGAACTAAATTGTATTCCGTATCTCCACCGAGAGAGACTTCTTCCACTTTGATAAAATCAAAAGGCACTTGTAATGGCATAGTGCTTTGCGCCGTGTATATCTGGTCTTCCACTTCCACAGTTAATGTATATGTTCTGCCTTCTACTCCGGTTAATGTTGTCGTATGGTAAATTCCATCGCCCTGTGAAATAAGGGTTTCGTTGTTCCCGGCATCATCGTTGATCGTAACTGTGGCATTGTCAATAGTGGGGTAAACTCCGGTTTCTGTCAAGCTAACAGACTTTGTAATCTTCACAAGATAGGGGCCGGTTTCGTTTGTGATATTGCCTTCGATGATGACTTTAGATTGATTACTCTTATAATCTAAATCCACTATTTTTTCACAACCTGAAAAAAGCAAAGCAATGAATATTAAGCTGAGAATATCTTTCATTTTTATTTTATTTTAAAATTTGAAATTATAGGTAACACTGGGGATCCATTGGAATAGCGAAGTTTGCACAGCATCTATTTTTTGCGGATTATCTTTGTTTTCTTCAAAATCAATGCTGTATGGATTTTTGCGTCCGTAAACATTATATAGCCCGAAACTCCACGAACTTTGATATTTTCCTTTGGCAGGTCTTTCGTAAGTAGCACTAATGTCTAATCTGTGTGTTGCAGGCATTCTGTCTGCATTGCGTTGGCCGTATTGGAAAATTACCATGTCGTTCAAAATATATTTTCCCGTAGGGAATGTCACTGCGTTACCGGTGGTATATAAAAATGTTCCAGACAATGTCCATCGTGGGGTAAGATTATATATCCCTACTGCGGTTAAATCATGGGTACGGTCGTTCTTGGCGTTATACCAGGAGTTGTCGTTAATGCCGTTTATTTTTCTTTCAGTTTTAGAAAGCGTGTAACCCACCCATCCTGTAAGCCTTCCTGTATTCTTTTTCAATAAAATTTCCAGACCGTACGCCCTGCCTTTGCCATAGAGCAATTCGCTTTCTACATCCGGCACAGTATTGATATCCGCACCGTCCCTGTAATCGATTTGGTGCTGCATTGATTTATAATAGGTTTCTGCATTAAACTCAAACTTATTGTCATTGAAATTTTTACTAAACCCAAAACTCACCTGATCAGCTACCTCCGGCTTTATATTGTAGCTATTTCCGATCCATTGGTCAGTAGGGCTTCCACCAGTAGAATTGCTCATCAGGTGTAGGTTTTGAGTGTTTCGGGCATAACCCATTTTTAAACTTGCAGTCTTGTTTACTCTGTAATTCACTGAAATTCTTGGCTCCAAATTGTAATAGGACTTGCCGATTTTCCCTTTATCTAATTCTACAAACTGAACGAGCTCATTATTCTGGTAAATGTTATAAGTATCACCACCCAAAATATTGTAGGATGAAAAACGTAATCCATAGTCAAAATTAATTTTATCAGATGCCTTGAAGGAATTGCTCAGATAAGCTGAATTTTCTAATCCTTTACGGCTGTTTTTACCACCAACAATATCTGTCCCTTCCGCTTTTGTTGGAGTAATAGTATGATGTACCAAGTTAAAGCCAAGGCGTATGGTATTTTTAGCATTTGGGTAAAAAGAAAAATCCTGCTTCAGGTTTAAATCCTTGATATTGGAATTAAAATTTATTTCACTCCCAACACCTTTAAAACCTACATTGAAATCATAATTGCTATAAATGAATGATGTATTGGAAAATAGCTTGCTGCTTAATACGCTATTCCATCTTAAAGTACCAGTAGAATTGCCCCAACTGCTTCCAAACAAGTTGTTTGCAGCCAGTACATCTTTCCCCATATAGCCGGAGAAAAACAATTTATTTTTGTCATTAATTGCAAAATTTGCTTTGAGATTTAAGTCATAGAAGTATAATTTAACATCTTTAAAATCAGAAGAAAGTCTTGCGAAAAGGTCTGCATAAGTTCTTCTGCCTGAAACTATAAACGATGATTTTTCTTTTTGAATAGGGCCTTCTATCGTCAGTCTGCTGCTGATTAAGCCAATACCTCCACTTGTTTGATATTCTCTATTATTGCCTTCTTTCATTTTTACATCCAGCACTGATGAAAGGCGGCCTCCAAATTGTGCAGGACTATTGCCTTTGATAATGGTAGCATCTTTGATTGCATCGCTATTGAAAGTGCTGAAAATACCTAACAGATGCGATGCATTATATACCGGCGCCTCATCCAGTAAAATCAGGTTTTGGTCGGAAGCCCCTCCCCTTACAGAAAAGCCGTTGCTTCCTTCGCCATTGGATTTTATACCCGGCATCAGTTGAATCGTTTTTACTAAATCTTTCTCGCCAAATAGTACCGGAATTTTTGTCGCTATTTTCATGTTCAGTACTTCGCTCCCCATTGACGCACTGGTAAGATTGTCGTTGTCTTTTTTAGCCGATATAACCACCTCTTGCAAACTGGTTCCTTCCGATAGATCGATGTTTAATGTGATATTAGATTTCAATTCTACGGGAATTAATTTCTGCTCATATCCGATATAAGAAAAACGCAATGTGTAGTTGCCCTTAGGAAGCGAAAGGGAATAAAAACCATACTCATTGGTAGTTACACCCACATTGGGACTTTCTACCAGCACAACATTTACTCCAATGAGTGTTTCACCTGAAGATTTTTCTTTTACTCTTCCGCTTACGGTATATTTTGATTGTGCCAGCAATAGGGTTGTGGTGAACAAAAGAAGTAGGTTTATTGCTATTATTGTTTTATACATAATTATGAATTTAGAATAATGAATTTGAGCATCCCGAGTTGCATTTGCAAATCATTTTTATGATTAAGATTCAAATATGATATTTAAAAAAAACCTGAGGAAATTTTTGAGAAGAAGGTAAAGAGTTCAGCGATGAATGTAAATGCCCCACCTCTTATACATATACAATCTCACATGGAGTAAATCTTCGCATAAAAAAATGAACTAATAGAATTAAATCATAAGCCTTTGTGTTTTATGTTATTACTAAAATATAGAATAATCAGGAGGAAATTCCCGTTCTATTTTGCGTTTATCTAAAGCCTTTAAATCGCTGGAATCGTTACACGTTCTTATTCATAAAGAAAAACGCAAAAAAAAAGAATACCGATGAGGATCGCTATCAAGGTCAGCAGGGAGGCATAAATAGCCTCTCTACTGACAATTATATCTTTCCCTTTGATATAAGCCATCATCGGCTTCCAGTTCATTATGATATGAAGGACAGATAAAACAGTAAAAGCAAGTCCGGTAAAAATATGGGTAACGGTGAGAAGATGTATGAAGAGATCTTCCTCTAAGGCCTCAAAAATCTGGATCACAATTGCTGTTATCACGAGTACTGCAAGAGTCAGAAATAGTCCCACAGATACAAATTTGCGCCGACTAAATGTTTTTTTATTCGATACTTCCATCGTTTGTTGTCATTTTTATTACTTCAATTATATTGATCTATGGGGATAATAATATTTAGTTGTATTGAGAATGAATTAGAATATACTAAGGAAATCAGGTTTAATGCATATCCCGACACGAATGCTTATCACATACTTTTTATAGTCTTTCTGACTTTCGCCATAGCCTTGAAAAAAACGGGCAAACAAATACTGGGTTGATCCTGGCGATACTCTGAATGCGGCCATAAGTGTTGTATTAATATTTCCAAATCCTTTTCTTGGTAGAATATCGGCTGTTAACCACCATTTATTTTTGTTGCTTACATAGTTGGCTGAAAAGCAACCATAACCTTTATAATCAATTATGTCCGTGCTATTTTTACCAAACTCAGTATAGGGAGGCCAGAATTCTCCGGCGAGGCTAAAATGCGTATTGAAATAATATTTCATTGACAAGTTTAAATAGTTCCAACTTCGCGAATCATCACCATCCCGCCCGTTCGATTCATGCATAATCTGTACCGAAGCAGCTCCTGCCAGTTTATTGTCGCGGAACAGGTACTTTCCCAAACCAAGCCCAGGATTGTAATTCGTATCTCTAAACGGGCTGGATTCGGCATAGATATCCCAAAATGACTTTTGAGTATATGTCAAATATGCAAATGTATTGAACGGTAATATTTGCTTTGTAATTCGATGCTTTATGCTGATTTGGAAAGCTGCATCGGCTGTTTCACTGGTTGCTTTTTTATTTAAAGGGATTCCCGTAACAAAATAATTATCGCGATATACAGCGAATGCAGGTGATCCGTCAGTCATCCTAATAGCCTCTTCTTCAGATATTCCTAATTGTATTGTTTTAAATATTTGAGGATCCTTTATAGTCTCTTTTATAGTCTCTCCATTTTTTTGACACAGGCGATCATCCGGAAATCTCATATCATCCTGAGCCATTGCAGATGAATGTATTATGGCAAATAAAATAAACATATTCACACCGAACATCTTAGTCAAAAATGAATTTAGAGCTATGAGTTTACACATCCCGGGTTGCATTCGCGAATCACTATTTTATGATCACGATGTAAATGTGACATCAATAAAAAACCTGAGGAAATTTTTGAGAAGAAGGTAGAGAGTTATGCGATGAATGTAAATATCTCAGAGCAAACGAGGCTTTTAAGACGAAAAATGACCTACTTATATATCGGCGGGCAAATCAATGTTATAAATTCCTTGCTTTTTCATCAGTATAAGTAATATATCTTTGAATCTTTTACAGCTAATCTTTTCAAGAGCCATATTCCATAAAATCACTTGTTCTTGCAAAGGAATACCCAATATGTTTAACAGGCTGAATATGTCATTACAGGTTCCGTGATTTTCCCTGATGTTCACGGTACATTCAAAACAATTCATGATTTTCTATATAAAAAATGGCCGTTGACTATTCTGCTTGTATCCGGTTAACTAATTCCAATGCATTGAACTTACATACAACAAGACAGTCTCCGCAGGCTGTGCATTTATCCGGATTTAATACAACATGTCTACCTGTTTCACTGTTTCCCATTTCCAAAGCCTTATGACGGCACTTTTTCAAACAACGCTGGCATCCTGTACAATTGTTGTCAATGACACGGACAACCTTGCTTTTCGCCCGTTTATTTTTAAAGTAACCGTGAACAATAATGAGCAAGAGTAAACTTGCTATGATTATATATGTAGTCATTTTCTATCAGCTAATATAAAAGTATTTCACATGATGTAACTGAACTGTTGTTACACCTGCAAAACTACCGATATACAACTTGTAGGAAAATAGATAAAGAAAGGAAGAAGTTGGACTATTCGTGGAATTTGCGACGAAATGTACCAGAAGATACTCCCTCAACCTTGGAGAATAGGCGGGAAAAATAAGTATGATCTTCATAACCCAACGAAAAGGCAATCTCTTTCACATCCATATCTGTATAGTAAAGTAAGCGTTTAGCTTCCAAGACCACTTGTTGATGTATCCAATAGCTTACAGGAAATCCTGTAATATGCTTGACTGATTCGTTCAGGTGCGAAAGCGAGTAATTGAGCATTTGGGCATATTGAGAAGGGCTTTTTATCGTTTTGAAGTTGTCCGACAACAATCTCTTAAACTGATGGGCTATTAATGCTGATCGGGATTTGTTATGCTGTAAATTCTCTTGTTGCCGGGTATATTGTTCGGCAATAATCCCGATAAACACGTTTGCCAGGCTTAAAATAATACTGTTGCTGAATGCAGTCGGCTTTGCCTGTATGGTAGAATGTAGCAAACGGGCAGTTTCGCTAATTCTCGCCATAATGGGTGCATCTAAAGAAATGGATCTTTGTGTAGAAAATTGCCCCTCAAACATGTTTTTGTAGTTTTTATCGACCAGCATTACCTCGATAGTCAAAAACCAGCCTTTCGTTTCCCTGACTGAAGATGCAAAATGTACCTGACCGGGACGAACATAAAAGACGGATTCTCCTTGCAACTGCATTTTTTCAAAATCTACAGTAAATATGGCTGATGCAGTCTCCAGAAACAAAAACATATAATAGTCATCACGATGAACTACAGACTTATTCGACTTCATCATGATTTCAATATATTCATCCGTCATCTCCATATAGTTAAATTCTATGCCAAGTGAAGATTGAATGTCCATTCGATGAACGGGGATGATTTGTTGTTTCAGTTCTTTCATATTTATGCAAAGGTATTTAAGACGAATAGCGGTTGAAAAACTCATCAACGTAAGTTCTTCCAATAGGAAACTCGTTGTCGCCAATGAAAATAGTAGTCCCTCTCACTGCTTCAATTTTGCTGAATGGTAAAATAAAACTTCGATGCACACGAATGAAGTCAGTATAGTTTAGCTTTTCCATCATTTCTTTCATGGACATTCGCGCCACAATGGTTTTGCGGTCTTTAATATAAATTTTAAGATAATCGGCTAATCCTTCAATGTATAGAATATCAGCTAAAGGAATTTTCACCAGACTGAAATCGGCACGGACAAAAATAGTTGCATCTGCAATTGGGCCTTTTTTATTGATGTAGTTATAGTATTCCTGTGCTTTGGTAATAGCTTGTGTAAAGCGTTTCTGATTGATGGGTTTGAGTAAATAGTCAATGGCGTTTAACTCGTAACTAATAGCTGCGTATTCGCTGAAAGCAGTGGTAAAAATCACCATCGTGTTTTGCTGTAATGACTTTACCAGATTAATCCCGGTCATGGAAGGCATTTGTATGTCGCAAAAAATTAAATCGGAAGAAAATTTCCGTAAATACCTTAATGCTTCGTTGGGTCGGGTAAAAGTTTTTTGCAAATTGATGCTTTCACTTTTATCGCACAGTGACTTGATCACTGTAAGCGCTAACGGTTCGTCGTCTATTGCAATGGCATTCATCATTGTAAGTTAATATATAAAGAAACGGAAAATTCCTTTTCGGTGTCACTAATAACCAGCAAATACTTTGAAGGATAGATTAAATTCAGGCGATGCTTCGTGTTTTCTATTCCTAATCCACTTTTTTCAGAAATATCCCGTTGAATATTTACTTTATTGTTTACCACAATTAACTGAAGTTCTGTTTTGTTCATTGTAATTTCAATTTTGATCCGGCTTTTTTGTTCGGAGTTTACACCATGCTTAAAAGCATTCTCAACAAAGGGAATCAGCAGCATAGGAGCTATACGCAAAGTAGGAATATTTTCCATTATATCATATTCCAGCTTCACTCTTTTATCTAATCGCAATTTTTGCAATTCAATAAAATTGTTGATGTAATTTATTTCATCTTCCAGTAAAACAAAATCCTGCTGCGTGTCTTTCATGGTGTAACGCATCATCTCCGAAAGTTTGTCAACCATGTCTGCCGCTTTGGGTGAGGTATCAATAGCGGTAGCATAAATATTGTTCAAAGTATTAAACAGGAAGTGAGGGTTAATTTGTGATTTGAGAGAAGCGATTTGTGCTGCAAGTTTTTCGGTTTCAGCTTGTTTTAGCCGATTGTAAATAGTCCACAAAATAGATGATACAATGGCTAAGAGCCACAATGAAATAGCATTGATTATAATAACCGGAATAATTTTTTCAATAGCCGGGCTTGTTTTGGTTAATGTTCCAGGGTTGAAATCGGAAAAGATAAATATAATACCTAAAAGGGAAAATACTACTGCAATCATCAACAATAGAACTAAAGAATAGAGCCAGCCTTTTTTCACAAACAGATATTTAGGAATGAGAACAAAGTAGTTTAAATAAAATGTTATTAACAATACGCTACTTAAAGTGAAGCATAATAAAAGATACTTTATATCGGAGGCAGGATCTAACGAATCGAAAACCTGATCGGTTGAGATATATGGAATAACCAATAACAACAACCAAACTAAAATATGTATGGCAATGGTGAGCCGTTTAGCTTTCATAGTTACTTCTAAAATAAATTGCAAGTTAACGGTTTATTTCTTTCGCCTCAAAAAAATGAGAAAAAGGAGGATAATTTGTGGAAGTATGAACAAACAATCTTAAATAAGGTCTGCTGAAAAACCCGAAGAAGGTTAGAAAGACCTCAGAGAGGTCATATATTTATAGTAAATGATGATTAAAAAGTTGTTCAGCAGGGGTTGAGTATCCGCTCGTATGATCCATTTTTCACAAACATTTTCTCACTCCGGGATATTTTTTTGAGTGACTGAAAATTTCAAGTGCAGGCTTTTTTCGAGTTTCCTGGTAAAATGCTTGCACTTTGTTCTTGTGATTCGCTTTTATACTGTTCATTATAAGTATTTAAACCCTTTTTCAGCAGACCCTACTATACTAAATTTGTGAGAAGTGAGTTAATGAGCAGCGATTATTGACCATAGTAAATTAAACAGGACTATTTTTTTCATGCAACATTCGGGTAAATCTGAAGTCTTTAATTGCGACATTGGCCTTTTATTACAAACATTACCTTTGATAAATGAAGTTTATTTCTTTGCGTAGAATTGTTATCAGTCTGATACTGATCAACCTCTTTTTAACCACCTATTCACAAACCGTTGAAAAGAAAACTTACCAGACCACTTTTGCAAAGTCTGTACCCGAAATTGACGGACTGATGAATGATTCCTGTTGGAATAAAGTGGAGTGGAGTGGTGATTTTATACAAACCCAACCGTATGAGAATAAACCGCCAACACAGCAAACTAAATTTAAAATACTTTACGACAATAATAACCTGTATGTACTTATTCGTGCGCTTGATACTGAACCCCAAAAAATAAGCCGCCGCATATCGCGCAGGGATAACTTTGATGGGGATATGGTGCAGATCTGTATTGATAGTTACGACGATCAGCAAACAGCCTTCGCCTTTACGGCCATGGCTTCGGGTGCAAAAGGCGATGAAGCAGTTACACAGGATGGAAACAACTGGGACGACAGCTGGAACCCCGTATGGTACCTCAAAACCTCAATTGATGACAAAGGCTGGACCGCCGAAATGAAAATACCGTTAAGCCAGCTCCGGTTCGGAAAAAAGGCCGAGCATGTTTGGGGAATCCAGCTTATGCGACATATCTTCCGTCTGGAGGAGCGCTCTACGTGGCAGTTTATTCCAAAAGGTTCTCCGGGCCAGGTTCACTTGTACGGGGAACTACTCGGCATAACCAGCATCAAACCTAAACAGCAGATCGAATTGCTTCCCTATACTGTTGCACGCGTCGAACGCTTCGAAAAGGAGGCGGGAAATCCTTTCCTCACCGGGAAAAAGAGTGCCCTTTCAGCCGGGCTTGACGGAAAAGCAGCAATCACCAACGACCTTACCCTCGACTTTTCAATCAACCCCGACTTTGGACAGGTTGAAGCTGATCCTTCGGAAGTAAACCTCACAGCTTTTGAAACCTATTTTTCGGAGAGACGACCCTTCTTTGTTGAAGGAAAGAACATCTACCAGTTTGAACCCTCTAACACAATAGTAATAAACAATATGGGCGCTGATAATCTGTTCTATTCGCGCAGAATAGGAAGGTCGCCACATAATTCCCCGGATCTTTTATCTAATGAATATGCCGACATACCAGAATCTTCTACAATTCTTGGTGCAATGAAGCTATCAGGCAAAACAAAAAAAGGTCTCTCAATCGGCGTATTGGAGAGTGTAACCGCCAACGAAAATGCGGTAATTGACAATGATGGAACCCGTAGGAAAGAGTCGGTTGAGCCACTAACCAATTATTTTGTCGGACGCGTGCAAAAGGATTTCAGCAAAGGGACAACCGTACTTGGTGGAATAATAACGGCCGTAAACAGGGACATCACAGACCCGGCCCTTGATTATCTTCTCACCGCTGCATATACGGGAGGAATTGACTTCAGGCACAACTGGAAAGATCGGACCTGGTATGTAGCCGGAAATGCAGAATTCAGTTATGTAAAAGGAAAGGAAGAAGCCATTATTGCCACACAGCAATCCTCTGCCAGGTATTTTCAGCGACCCGACGCAAACTACGTATCGGTTGATTCTTCACTGACATCATTGGCCGGGTACGGGGGAACTTTTAAATTAGGAAGAAGTAGTAAAAAGAAACTCCAGTTCGAAACCAGTTTTACTCTCCGTTCACCAGGACTCGAGTTTAACGATATAGGATATATGCGCTATTCGGATGTTATTCACCACGGCACCTGGGTTGCCTATTACCTGCGTGAACCCTTTTCTATATTCAACAACTTCTACCTGAATACAAATTACTGGATGTACTGGGATTATTCAGGAAAGCTATTGTCGGTCTTAACCAATCTCAACTTTAATTCACAGTTCAAGAATCGTTGGCGTATGAATGGTTCTTTCACACGGATTAGTGAGAATACCTCCACAAACCTGTTACGTGGAGGTCCATCATTTGTCGTGCCAGGCAGTGCGGAACTAAATTTAAATCTCACAACAGACCAGTCAAAGAAATTCTCATTTAACGTCGGGAATTATCATGGACTGGGTGATGTTAAAAGTTACCAGTACCACGAATACTGGATGGGGATAAATATCAGGCCAATGAATGCACTATCGATATCATTGTCCCCTGATTACAGCATCCAAAATAATAAGCTTCAATATGTTGAAACGCCAACGATTAACAAAGATCCGAGATATATATTTGGTGAACTGGATCAGAAGACGCTAAGTTTCACATTCAGGTTAAATTATACATTTACACCTGAACTCTCGTTGGAATATTATGGTCAGCCGTTTATTTCGGCGGGAAAATATACCAATTTTAAAAAGACGACCAATACAAATGCAGATAAATTCGTTGACAGGTATCACAATTTCTCAGCCAGTGAGATAAGTTATAATGCTACTGACAATACTTATTCAATTACGGAGAATAGCAGTACCAATTCGAGTTATTCCTTCGATAATCCTAACTTTAATTTCAGGCAATTTCGGTCTAACCTTGTTGTTCGGTGGGAATATAAGCCCGGATCAACTGTTTTCCTCGTGTGGTCGCAAGGCAGAACAAGCTCAGCTAATGACGGATCGTTCGCATACGGAAAGGATATGAAAGAACTGTTCGGGATTGATCCGCACAATGTTTTCCTTGTGAAGTTTTCCTATTGGTTTTCATTATAAAGGACCACAAATATTTGATTTATAGCAAATAATCAATTTGAATAACCAGGTATTCAATCTCCCGAAACAAAGTACACCAATAAATTACAATGGGTGAATGGCACGAAATTTACATTTTGGATCCATTTACCCATTGTTTTTAAATGGTTCCATGACGCTTAGTATGGGTAATTGGATTTTGTAATGATTGCTGTTGGCAATTAGTGATTGGCAACTGGCAGGCTCGCCTACTGAAAAACAAGTCGTTATCTTAATTTTTAAAAGATTAGTGTTAAATAGTTAGCATTATCACGCCAGCTGTAAGTTGCCAAAAACCAGCCGCTCATTGCATAAACCTTTGAAAGCGGTTTGCAAAATTTACCCACACGCTCCGTCATAGAACCAATAATGTCGCATTTCATCCCGTACAAGCGAATGAAATGCGACATATTATACTGGTGACTACTTAATCAGATATTGTATTATCCAATCTCTCAATTAATTGAGGACAAGAAATCAGCCCCTTTTCAAGATCGGTAATTACAACTAAAGCTATTTCGAAGTCAGGTACATCATGAAATAAGGAAACCACCTATAGCTTCTGTCCGGAATACTCCAAGTTTGATTGATGGAGATCATCGGCTCATCGACTATCCTTTGATTCTCCAGAGATTCAGACTCCTGAAGGATCATAAAATCCGGAAGCTTTTTTCCGGTAATAGTTTTGTCTATAGAAATATTGTCGACAGCCACATCATAAATAGTACCCAAGCCTTTTTTTTTCATAGTATTTAGTTTATGAGTTTTCTTTCCAATATTCTGATCCGTTTACAAAGATAAAGACCTTTGATGTTTGACGCTCCTGATCTCTGTGTTTAGTTATTAACAATTAGTTTATATTTATCAACTGACCTGTCGTGCAAGAACAGGCGATCGTTAAATCCTTCAATTTGATCATTAATAGGAATAGACTGTAAATTGTTACCTAAAAAAGAGAAGTTTTTGAGTGAAAAGCATAATAAATACTAAAAATGGAATAATGTTGGATCAAGACAGAATTCCGGAAGAAGATACATAAGAATGCATAATAAAATGGATCTTAACATGGATGCCGGTTTTATGGAGGTCGGGAAATACAGATTATGGAACACTAAATACCCATGAAATTGTCACCTGAAAACGGAACCCGAATTTGGTGCGAGGAAGGTACGGAGTTGGTACGGACGAGGTACGGAGGAAGTGGGGCGCCTTAATCGATAGGGTAAAGGTAGGGAGGATTGGGACAATTCAGATTAATTTAAACTGAGAGGCCGTCAGAGGCCATGATAGGCCACGAAAGAATTAACCGAAATAACGAGACAATTGACTTTTAATGATAAATTAAAACCTCTTC
>JAATGF010000048.1 GCA_015654795.1 Bacteroidales bacterium | reverse complement strand
TTGTCGGATTGTCAAAGACCGTTTGCGTTGCCACAAGTTTGGGTTCGATGATCTGATCATGGAACTTGCCTGTGGGTTACACAATTTTAGAATCACACTGAAAAATAACACCTTATAAAATTAATCTATATAAAGTCTATTGATTTTATAAGGGTACGGCCAAGGTATACAGCAATTAATCCGAGAAAAAAGCTCAAAGACGCATAAAGACTGACTTTAAGCCACTCTTTTTCCTGGAGAAGCATAAATGCGTCATTGGTGAGTGATGAAAATGTTGTAAATCCGCCGCAAATTCCTACGGTAAGGAATATTCTTATTTCAGGATTGAGCAGATTACCGCGTTCCGACATTCCGTAAAAAATTCCAATCATGAGACTTCCAACGATATTCACAGTAAATGTTCCCCATGGGAAAAGCGAAAAAGTATTCTCCTGGAAGTAGCGTGAAACCAAAAATCTTAATACAGTCCCGATAAATCCGCCGGTTCCTGCAATCAATAATGATTTGAGCATAAATTGTACTTTAATTAAAAAAACTGTTGCAGCAGTGAATTGACGGATTTCAAATGACAGATCACAACTGCAGACGCAAAGGTAATAAAACCATATATAACAGCATCCTGATTAGATCTCCGGAAGTTGGAGATCAATAACATTTAAATGATAATAAATCAATATCGTTTCGTTAGCAATTTTTTTAGTGTTAGTGACTTTGAGTTATAGTGGCAATAAGAAAAATCGTCACAAAACACGAAAAACACAATTCCGAAAATTCGAGCCGTCAGGTTTAGACTTTATCAAAAGAGATTGTCAACAAAATTTTTTACCGCGTATGCGGTTATCCCACATGTGCGGGATTGTAGAAGAACAAGATAGAATTACAGGACGCATCTGCTGTGGTTAATTGAAAATCGATGTTCTGTGCGCCTTACACAATAGATTCGAAAATAAATAGTTGTTAACCTGACGGCTATGCGAAAACACGGAACAAAAAACAACATCAAAATCCTTGACTAAACGACATTGAAATATAAATTTTGAAAGCAGAGTGAATGTCCTTATATTTGATATACTTTTAAGTTAATTATCTTGACTAATATATTAAATCGTATTTGCTATGGATCATGCAATTAGACTATTTCTGAAAGAGTCGATAGAATTAGAGCTTAATATCGGAGACCTTTACCAGTTGTTTAGTGTTAAATTTCCCGAAGATTATGATTTTTGGTGGAAAATATCGATTGAAGAGATGAATCATGCAGCCCTGATCGAATCTATTAATGATGTTTTTATTAATGAAGGTATTGAACCAATGGATTCGATTGAAATACAGACCAAAGACCTTCATCGAATGAATATTTCTGTCAAGTCCCGCATAGAGCGCTACAAATTAGTTCCGCCGACAAGATTGGAAGCATTCAAATATGGTCTTAAGCTCGAGAACTCTGCCGGTGAGTCGCATTTCGAAATCTTTATGACTTCAGTATCAGACTCACCAGTGGTGAAGATCTTTCAAAAACTGAATGGTGAAGACAAAAATCATGCTGTACGCATTGAAAACTATATGAAGACCAATGGTATAATTTAGTTTCTGCAATCGTATTGAAGTCAACGGTGATTTTTATTTTATGGTGCTATTCTTAAAAGAGAAGTAGCTCCATTTTGCTTTTACTCATCAATTTCATGTTCCAACTCAGGGGCGTATTGAAAATAGAGTTTTTCTATAGCTATTCTTATTGCCTGATTGATGGGAAATTGTTTAATTGAAAGATCAGGATCGATACTGTATAACTGCATTGAATAGTTTCGAAAAAGTGGAACTTCTTCGGGAGTTTCGATCCCTGACTGACGCGCTTTGGCGACGGCTTCGGGACAACTTTCTTTCATCAGTTTACAAGTCACAAGTTCTGGCACTCCTTCGCGGTTGAGTCGGTAACCAAATCCGAACAGACGGCATATCAATCCTCTTTTTTCGTAGTTCATACATCCCCAGTTTCCTTTTTTCCAGGCGTCAGGTGAAAAAAGTACACAATATCCGGTTTTGTCACTTTGATCAAGTCGGGTTAGAAATTCGTCCACTTTTCCGTTTTCGTAAAGCCATGCTGCCAACGGAATAAATTCGATAGGGCTTGCTTCGATATCGGTTTTCCGGCAACATGCCCCACAAAGATGGACGCACTTCATCCCTGTTTTTGAGGTCATTCGTTCAATGTGTTCATCTAGCTCTTTGAAAACCTCATCAACAGCTATTGCAATTTTGTCGAAAGCCATACAGGTAAAAATTAGTTCAAAAACCTTTATCTTGCAATTTGTTTTTCCGGCACAATAATAATCAATCAATTGGTAAAACACTGATTCTTTCAGGATTTACTTTCCAAAAATCATTTGTTTATAATACTTGAACAAAATCGGTCCTGTAATCCTTATAAAACAGATAACCACAAAGTCTGAGTTGATTGTGATGGGTACTCCGGCTTTCTATATGTTTTTGTATGGTTATGTGGTTATATATAAATATATTGGTGGTTCTTATTGCTTTTGTTTAGCATTGCCGTTGCTGGTTTACTGTTCGTCCATGTAGTGAATTTCGCAGTAATTTGTGTAGCGGTCACGGTAACAATATAAATTGGGTGTGAGGTTTGCGATTGGAGAATGCAGACTTTTGTTTATTGGATATTTCTTCTGACAAAAATAAAGAGGTTAGAATTAGTTAAAAATTGAATGTTTTTCTCGGAAATCGGAAAAAAATATCTTTATTTGAAACTTAGTTCTTAAGAATAACGTTTCCCATTTGGTTTAAGAGGAGTCTTGAATTTAATGTTTATTGACTTATCCTTTGAAGAACTGGTTATTATTAATGTTAAATTATTAAATATGAAAAAGTTAGTTTATTTGTTTGTAATGATCGCCGGAATGACCCTTGCTTCGGTAAATGTAAATGCACAGGATGCAAAGAGCACTTCAGCAACTGCTAAAAAAGAAACTACAGCAGCGTGTAGCAAAAGTGGTGAAAAATTGGCTGACGGAAAAACTTGTAGTAAATCGACAGCTGCCGCATGTGCCAATAAAGGCACAAGTACTGCAAGCACAGATAAGCCTGCTGCCTGCTGCAAGTCCAAAGCAGAGGCAACTACATCAGAAATTAAAGATTCAAAAAAAGTCAATTAATATTCTGAAATTCAATTCTTAAATATTTCCCCGGTAGGACAGCGTTCCTATCGGGGATTTTTTTAAATTAAACAGTTACGCTAAATATTGGATCAAACTAAAAAGTTGGGGGATTTGCGGTGTGCGACAATCCCTTTCTTCTCCCTTATTCCCTGCTATATAACTAATTGTATAGTAGGGAATATAAATACATTGCAAAAGCGAATATTGTTAGAACCTTTTCCTGCCTGGAAAAAACCTTATTTTCTGATTCTCCTTAACCTCTCTTAGTAGCAAATGTCGATCCCTCTGTCCCCTAACCTTATTGCCAGATAAATAAATGGAAATAAGGTTAATAAGGTTTTTTGTGTGGGGAATTCTTTCTGCTACTTAGAGAGGCAGAAAATAAGGTTTTTTAAACGGAAAAGATCACAGTAAGATGCGAAGGAAAAAAACCTTATTCACCTTTTTTCAAACCTCTTAGTAGAGCAGTGATTATCCTTCTCAATCCCTAACCTTATTCCCTTATTTCATGTTGTTTAATAAGGTTTGGTTTTTTTGTTGATATCAAACTACTAAGATTTGTTGAATAGAATAAGGTTTTCGCAAACATTTGTTATTCACCAATTTACCAACCTTTTCTTTCTCCGTAGGAGATATGGTATATCAGCATCGGATGACTTTTCAATGACTTTTTAATGACGGCGAAGCCAATGACCTTTTCAATGACTAATTTAATGACTTTTCAATGACGGCGAAGCCAATGAACTATTGGTTTGCAAAGCTTCCAGTTTTGCTTTTTAAAATACGACATTATTTCACGCCACTACTTAGTATCTTTTGGCGAAGTCATCTGTATAACCATTTATTTCGCTGTCTGTTAAGTCAGCTCCTGAATGAATAATAAACCTGTACCTGAAAATGGATGATTCTCCTGCTGGGATGGAATAATTTAATGTCTCTTTTCCTTGCGTAAAAACGTTCCATCCCAATGGATTGGCGGCGAAAAGTCCATAACCTCTTGCATGCCAGTATGTCGGATAACTTTGGTTCTTAGGATGATCGCATATTACAACGGCTATTTTTTCATTGCCGATAATTCCGTTCAGATCCACCCATTTAGCGCGTGTGCTCCAGACGGCATCATCTTTGATCCCTTCGCTGCTTCTGTAACTTCCCGAAACACCATCGTTACTCATCTTTTTAACAGTGGTCGGATTGCCTTGCGCATCGGTCATAATCACTTCGTCCTTCGATGGAAGCTCGAGTTGACGTGCTACCCTGATAGCAATCATCCCTTCCTTGTTATCCTTCATCGAAACAGTTTTGCCCGTTGCTGTAAGTGTAGAAACGCGATCGATAATGCGGGTCTTCCCTTTAGCAATAAAATGATATGCTGTCTTCTCCGATATCAGTTCTTTTCCCGAAGGATCGATCCAGCTTTCAGTTGTCACCATCAGTGCTTCTCCGTTGCCTTCTTTTAATTGATTAATCTTCAGATGCTTCACGGTACCATAACCACTTTTTTTATCAGCGGGGATGGCTTCGGAGTTATTCCAGAAATCGAATCCGTCGACATCCCCGTAATTAAACCAGATTCCAATATGGTGGGGATGATCAACACGTTCGCCTGCTCTTGGTTTCAACGGGAAACCGCGGGTTATTTCGGTGCCCTCGGAAGTCATTACCGGATAGAGTACCGGTTTCATTATGTTGTCGGGCCAGATATAGGAGGTAAACAGTTTTCCGCCAATCATTACATCTACCTTTTTATCAGCTTCTTTAACTACAAAACCGATTTTCAGTCCTGCCTCTTTTTTTGATTCTGCGTTTGCCGAATAGGAAGCTATCGCAACGGTGAGCATGATAGCAATAGTTTGTAACCGCATAGCTATTTTAGTTTTAAAAATGGTTGAATTCGTAAAAATAGTAATTTATTGTTATTTTCACGCCTGATTAATCGTCGAATATTTTATTTCGGCATAACTCTGTTCTTCAAAAGAGTTTTTCCATATGTTCACAAACGATTAAAAAATAAATATATACGGATGAAGGGTTTCATATGGGTTTTTGCTTTACTGATTACATTGGCAGCTGCAATTTACCAATGGCAAACGGGTCCAACGCGTCCTTTTAAAACAGAGGTAAGTAACGGAATTCAGAAATTTCCGGTTGTATTTCAACGGTCGCATTCCGGAACGACTGATTGTCCTGTCGTTGTTCAAGTGAGTGACATTACGGTGAAAGGTGTTCTGCTTTTCAGAAAATACCCGGGTAAGGATGAAATGACAAAAGTCGAAATGACGCGCGAGGGGGATAAGCTTAAGGCTTTTCTTCCGAATCAACCACCTGCAGGCAAACTTGAATACCGGCTTGATCTCAAAAAAGATGGGACTTATCTCAAAATTAATAACGATATTCCGGTCGTAATCCGTTTTACAGGCCATGTTCCTAAAACGATTTTGGTTATTCATATTTTGTTGATGTTTCTGGCTATGTTTTTTAGTAATGCGACTGGCATATTAGCTTTATTTGGAATCCGTTCCTATAAATTCTTTACTGTAATCACTTTCGCAATCTTATCTGTTGGAGGTCTTGTTTTTGGCCCTATCGTTCAGAAGTATGCATTTAATGAATGGTGGGCCGGCATACCTGTCGGATGGGACCTTACTGATAACAAAACATTAATTGCTGTTCTTGTTTGGCTGATGGCGCTCGAAATGATCCGAAGAAAGAGTGCTGCATTCTGGGTAATCATTGCCTCGCTCGTCACAATTGTTATTTTCTCAATTCCTCACAGTCTTTACGGAAGTCAGCTGAATCCCGAAACCGGAAAAATTATTCAGGGAACTATTTTCCCTTTTCTGCAACTCTTTTAAGAATTAAACCATCCTTTTAGTGGAACATCAGGTATCCTTCCTTAAATTTGGAGTTTTAAATTTGATTAATATTTTACTAGATGAAAAAAACAGCTGCTTTATTCTTGCTCATAGCTTTGTCTGTCAGTGCATATTCTCAATCCGACAACTGGTACTTCTCCTTTTCGATGGGGAGATCGTGGCCTATGGGAACTTTTTCGAACACAGATATCGACAATAACGAATCGGGGTTTGCCAAAAATGGCTTTGCTCTTCTGTTGGATGCTACTTATCCCGTAAATAATCATTGGGGATTTAAAGGTATGGCGTTGATGAGTACCAATCCCGTTGACCGAAGTTGGTTGGGAACGAAACTCGAAACAAGGATGAATTCAGTCCCGATTACAGTTGCCGATGCCGATCGCGAATTTCTGTCGTTAAGAGCCAATTCCTGGATGTGGAATGCATTGCTTGCCGGACCTGTGTTTACGGTCAATATCGACCGCGTGTATTGGGATTTTCAGGTTCTTGGAGGAATGAATGTTGCTTATTTGCCACAGCAAAAGCTAATCTATGAGAAACCGGCGAACGATTGGCTTTACCTCGATCGGAACACTTCAACGACCAATGTTTCATATGGTTTTCTGGCTGGTACCGATTTTCGTTTTCCGATCACAGAACGGATTAACTTAAAAGTAGGCGTTAATTACTACGTGTCGAGAGCCAAGGTTAAATATGAGCAGATCAGGGTTGTCAAACAGGGAGCAACAGTGGTGACCGAGCCGCTTGGAGATGGAAGTAACTCAATTCCTATTGAAATGTTTTCAGGCACCGTTGGATTCGTCTATTATCTGAATTAGTGATAGTTGAATCAGAAGATCCGGAATAGTGATAAGTCATCACTGTTCCGGATTTTTTATGCATATTGATTCGTTCGAATTGCGGCATTCGGGCTGTTCACTATTTGGCGGGGTAAAGGAGTCTGCACAACGGGCGTGATTCTGATGTTGAGTTATTGTCTAAAAGAAAAGGTTAAAGTCCTTATTGATTTGGACTTTAACCTTTGTTTAATTCGTAGTATTGATCTGTTTCCATGCACACCTAATGTGGCAGCGCTGTTATTTGATTGCCTTATCTATTTTATTTGTAATTGGTTTTACCGATATTTTTGAACCCACAGCCCCTTCCATCCAGCGTTGCGGAATCAACCTTCCCTGGCTGTAAATACGATCGATTTCGCTTGAAAAGCTTTTACCGCTTAGGTGTTCTTCGAGTTGAAATTCAATGATTTGTCCGTACGAATAGGCCGCAAGATATAGCGGATTCGAGATCATATGCGAATAAACACCTAAGATTGGTTCGTCTTTTATCCCGAAGACAGGCGAAAAATAGGTGTTCCAAACTTCTTTTGCAATTGTTTGAACTGCAGCTTTTAATTCAGCAGAATTTGCTTCAGGATGGGCATAAAGCCATTTCCAGATTTTCATATCGACCATTCCAACTCCCATAATCTCCATCAGCGACCATCCTGTATCTAAGGTGTTTAGCTGTTCCTGATCGGAGTTTGGTTTGTTTATTCCGAGTAATTGTAAATCACGACTTTGAAAAATAAAGGCGAGGGCTTCGGTGAAGGCTGTATTTGGAACACCGTTTAAAAGGTAATAGTCGATATCGTAAAGTGAAATTGTCTGCTCAACATTGTGACCAAATTCGTGAACAGCAATGTTGTACCCTTTGTAATCCATCCCGCTTTCGGGGATACGCGTACGTAAATGGGCCTTTTCTCCTTTCATCTGCGCTCCCCATGCATGGCCGGAACCCCTTGCCGGATCGACTGCTATTTTAGCTGAAAGATACTGTGCTCTTTCCTTTGTCCATCCCAGCTTGGCAAGCATATTTGGCATATCGTCCCCGAAAGCTTTCGGATTGGGATATTTCGATGTGGTCTTGATATTCAGCTCTTCCTGTGGAATAACACTTCGTGCTTTAAAACCATCATACCAAATATCATACGGACGCAGACTTCGGCCAAGACGTTTCCCGATAATCGAAGCAATTTTCACGAGTTGTGGCGAACGAAGATAGGTGTCGAAAAGCATTTCTACTTCTTCCTGCGGGATCTCCATTTCGCCCGAGAACTTCCTGAGAATAAAGGTATTCATTTCGGGACTGTAGGCATCAATCGCCTTTTCAGCTTTGAAGTTATTGATAATCTGTTGGTAACGGTTATTGGGTTCAGGTGCGCAGGTAATCTCTTTCCCGTTTTCATAAACCTTGTTACTATAAGGGGCCCACTCCAGGTTTGGATTGTTGATTACCTTTCCTGGAATATCCTGGTCAATAATCCGCTCCATAACTTTATAAATCATCTCCTGTTTTTCTTTGCCCGTCTCTTTGTTTGCGTAGTTTGCTTTGATTTCATCGCGGAGATTCCAGTGGGAGAGGAGTACCATTTTGTCGGGAAAAAGCTGTTTTCCTGAATCGGTTCGTAATTTTCCCATTTCGATATTGTATTCCGAAATATAAATATCCGCATCGGCATTTGCTTTGCCTGCAGCCTGCTGTAATTCGGCCGGAACCCGCGAAACGAAAATATCGCCCAAACGGGCCATTGCCCAATCTTTTCTCGTTACAGATTGATCGAATTTCTCTTTCTCTTCAAGCGTATAATACGGAAAGTTGAGGGCAATACTGAACGCTATTTTGTTGGCATAGAGATCCGAAAGGAGATGTGCTCCAACCGAATAGCCGCTGAACTCTTTGTCAATTTCGAGCATCGGTCCATTATTCAGATCGACATTTTCCCTGAGATCAAGCGACATCTTGTTGAAATGACCGTAAATCGATTCGAAATTCTTGCTCACCTTATCGAACAGCAATTCCCTTTCGGCATCATTGGCAACATAGTTTGTTTTACAAAAAGTGGCGAAATCCGTAGACGTGCCATCTTCCGCCCGCCAGAGTGAGGCCGCATGTTTAACCCCTTTTTCGAGTCTCGGCACATTTGAAACGCCCGGCTTTAGCTTCAAACTATCTATGACTTGATTGATAGTTGTTTGCGGAATCTGGAATTCAGTGGCCTTATTCTCTTTTTTCGTTGCAGGTTCTGTACAAGCCGCGAATCCTGCGAATAGTAATATCATTAGTCTTTTCATAAATTTTTGGCTTAAAGATAGAAATTTCGGTTTATTTAAAAACTAAAAACCCTTATCAATTGTAGTCTGTTTATTTAAAGTAAATTTGTAGAAATGTTTTTTCTTGGTTCCATAGGAGGGATTTTACCTTATATTCTGGCGCTTTCTCTGACAATTGTTTGGGGTGGACATGCCGGGATGCCCTGCTTCACTTCTGGTTCTGCAACAGAATCCCCCAAGGAGATTGTGAAGAAGAGTGATCTGCCTGTTGATGGACAAACATATCTTAAGTTTGAAAACCAAATTGTTACTAACAAAACTACGCTGTTTCCTGTTCCTTTCTGTACTCCGGAAATGTTGTTTAATTTCTGTTCATTCCGATTATTTGATAGTACAGATCCAGGGATCTCACACCTTCGTGCACCCCCAATTTCTTTATTTTAAATATTGGTAATTTTCGACTGTTAATTATAGCTGCATATTCGCGTTTGCAAGCTATTCTTATGTCTTCCCGAAAATTTCCTTGATTTTTTTAATTACTAATCTTTATTGATTACTAAATTTTTTAAAATGAAGAGATTTCTTGTAATATTATTAATTGCAAATTGTTTTGTGATTCAGGGCTTTGCACAAAACACGCTGATCGAAGGCACCGTAAAAGGTGCTGACGGAAAACCCTTGGAAGATTCATATGTCTCCATATCAGCGAAGAGGATTACTGCCCTTACCGACCGGGACGGGAAATTCCGGTTGACAGGCAAACTAACCGGGTTGCAAACGATTCGGGCAAGTTATTCAGGATACAAGACCAGCGAAAAGGAGATTACAATTGTTGAAGGTCAAAAGAATAGTGTTGATTTTGTGCTTGAACAGGCTGTAATTGATTTAAATGCAATTGTTGTGACAGCTACGCGGTCGGATCGTCCGTTAAAGAATGTTCCGATTCATACTCAGGTGGTATATGGTTCTGATTTACAGAAAACTGATGCAATCTCGCTGGCTGATGCATTGGTCAGCAATTTTCCGGGTATCGATTCTAAAAACCTCTCTGCAGGTTCCGGCGGAAGCGGCTTACAAATGAATGGCTTTGGTAATCAGTATATTCTGATTTTAGTTGATGGTGAACGCCTCAATCCCGGCGACACAAAGGAAAATGTCGATTTGTCGAGGATCAATACAGAGAATATTGAAAGAATTGAAATTGTCAGAGGTGCCTCAAGTGCCCTTTATGGCTCTGATGCCATTGGCGGAGTCATTAATATCATCACTAAAAAGAATACAAAAGCTTGTGAAGGATCGATCGGTACACGATTCTCTGACTATGGCGAACAGCGTCATTTTGTAGATCTGGGATTGAAAAGTGGTGGACTTACTTCCCATACATCGTTTATATATAATAAGTTGGATGGCTGGGGCTCTGATCCTTACGGCGAGGGCAAACTTGTAGAAGCAACCAAAAATTACTCAATTGGTCAGCGGTTGGGCTACCAGTTTTCTGATCGTCTCAATGTGACAGGCGATTTTAGCTATTTCCGGCGTGTCGACAATAATACGACGCCCTTACTTCCCGACCGAAGGTACGAGGATTTCAATTACCGGGTAACCGGAAATTATAAGCTTTCAGCGCATCATCAGCTCGAAGGAATTTGGTATACTGATCAATATTTGTCATATGATCTCGATTTGCCTGCTGTCGGTGATGTGACCAAACATTATAATAAAATATTCAACACTGCCCGTTTGCAGGATAATATAGCGCTTTCATCCAATAATTCGCTCGTCGCAGGGATCGAATATAATAAGGATAATTTGTATTCGGCTAATGGATTGGCAGATAGCAAGACGGCACAGGCGCTTATTCTTTTTGCAGAGGATGTATGGGATTTAGCGCCAAAGCTTACCTTGGTTGCGGGAGGTAGAATGACCTTCCATTCCGAATACCATGCCAATGAAACCTGGCAACTTGCTGTGAATTACCGTCCCGGTGAGTTTAGCCTTCGCGGAGCCTATGGCCGTGGTTTTCGCGCACCAACGCTGAAAGAACTTTACATGGATTTCGATGTACCGGGAGCCCCGATAAAAATAATTGGTAATCCGGATCTTAAACCGGAAAACTCCAATTACGTCAGCTTTTCGACCGAATATTCGCACACTAATTTTAATGCTTCTGTGATTGCGCAATACAACGATCTGAATAATTTAATTACGGAGGTCTTTTTGCCGTCGAATACCAATGTGCCTCCATTTGTATATCAGTATCAAAATATTGCAAAGGCTGAAATGCTGACTATAGAGCTTCTTTTGAATTACAGACCTATTCCGCAATTGAAATTTACAGGCGGTTATACTTGGACTAAACCATTGACTTCGAGGAGTGAAGAGGCGATTGACCGTTTTGAAGCAAGAGAACACTCCGCAGTAATGACCGGTGAATATGCAGTTTTAAGGGGTAAATATCGGCCCTCCTTTGCGCTTCAGGGAAAATATTATGGCGATGATAACATCACATGGACTGACACACGGGGCCAGAATTCAAAAGTGAAGTTGAGTAATTATTACAATTGGAAATTAACAACTTTGCATCGTATCAACAAGTGGGCCAGTCTTACCGCAGGAATTGATAATTTGTTTAATTATACCGATCAGCGTTATTATACAAGCATGTCACCGGGTCGGCGCTTTTTTGCCGGCGTAAAATGTAACTGGTAGATTGATGAAAAAGAGCAGGGAGATGAGATAAACCTTTCGGACTGTTGCCTCCCTAAGTTTTGAAACTGATGTGGAGACTGATGAAATGAAATAAAGGCAAACCGGCATCCAGGCGGAAATATATTTCTGCAGGTTGCCGGTTTCCCATTTTCAATCGGAATCAAGTAATCCATTTTAAGTAATGAAAATAAATAAATCTCGTATTCTGAATATATTAATCAGATATGCGACCTCATCAGACAGGAATTATTTCTACCGCAGATTACACAGATCCCGCATCGTGCGGGACAGATCAAAAACTCACAAAGTGAGTTTTTTTAATCCGTGTAATCTGTGGTGGTATTTTTTTTGAGAAAGCAGCACAACGGCAAACTATTTATCTTTAAACTTTGATTAAGAAGATACGACATTATATCTTTATCGTTACTTAATGCTATTTTTGGGTGAAATTTAAACTTAAAACCATAATGAGAGCAAACGCAATTGCATTACTGTTTATTGGTCTGTTTTTGATTAATAACGGATTATTTGCGGGATCGGGCGATAAAAAGGAGCCACAGCGTTTTTTTGTCGGAACCTATACCCAGGGTCGAAGTGAAGGGATTTACAGCTTTAGTCTTGATCCCGTTACCGGGAAGCTTACAGATCAGGGTTTAGCAGCCAAAACAACCAATCCCTCTTTTATTACACTGACCGCTGACGGAAAGTTTTTACTCTCGGTACACGAAACTCAGGGAGAAGAAGGTAGCCCGATGGGATATGTCGAATCGTTTGCTGTGAAAAAAGATAATAATCAGTTGACCTCAACCGGAAAAGTATCAAGCGGTGGCGCCGATCCTTGTTATGTCTCTGTAAATCAACATGGATATGTTTTGGTCGCCAATTATTCAGGGGGGAATGTTGCTCTTTTTCGGCTCGATAATTCGGGTAAGCTGAGTGATACGCTTGATGTTCAGCAACATCATGGAAGTGGCCCGGATAAGGCACGTCAGGCAGGGCCACATGTTCATAGTGCCTTCTTCGAACCGGGTTCCGACAGAATTTTTGTCGCCGATCTGGGCATTGATCAGGTATCTGTCTATAAGATAGATAATTCCATTAATAAATTAGTCAAAGCGTCCGTTCCGGCCATTATTATGGCGCCGGGAAGTGGTCCGCGACATCTTGCCTTCCATCCGACACTGAAAGTGGTTTATGTGGTGAACGAGCTTTCCTGCACAGTCTCTGTGGTTAACCTAAATAAGGAAGGTGGTTTTACTACAATTGAAAATGTTTCCGCGCTTCCGTCCGGTTACGATAAACCAAATACCTGTGCCGATATTCATATCTCGAAAGATGGCCGCTTTTTATATGCCTCGAATCGGGGACTCAACTCAATCGCCATTTTTTCTGTAGATCCTAAAAACGGAAAGCTTGTTCAGATAGGGCAGGAGTCTTCACGGGGCGATGGTCCGCGAAATTTCGCCTTATCCCCCGACGAAAATTATTTGCTCGTCGCCAATCAAAATACGCAGGATATTGTCTCCTTCCGCCGAGATATAAAAACGGGAAAACTGCAATTTGCCGATCAGATAAAAGCGTTTAAACCGGTTTGTCTGCTGTTCCGGAAATAGTTTCTATGCGACCTTAAAGAATAAGCCCGGTCCCTCAGTTGAGGAATCGGGCTTATTCTTTCTATAACAATTACATTTTTTGTCCATATCGGGATTGTACCAGCACTATACCTGAACCGTACTGTCTGTGCACTATCTGTGCACCATCTGTGCAGTGTCTGTGCTTTATCTGTATTAAATTTGCACAAATAGTACACAATTATAACACAAATAGTGTATATTTGTTGCACAGATAGTTCTAACTTAATATGACGAAAATATGGCACAATTAAGAGGAGGAATCGAGAGTGGTTTATCAGGTCGGATTGGCGGGGTAGTTTATGCCCGCTCAAAAGGAATAAATATTGTCAGATCTGTACCGATTAGGAGTAAGAATTCATGGACACCAAGGCAGCTGTTGCACCGCCAACGATTTAAGGCAGTCAATGATTATTGCACAAAATATAAGTATACGCTGATCAGGCAGATATGGAATCTTGCCGATGAGTACGGGCATGGCTACAATCTTTTTCTGCAAGCAAATATGCCTGCTTTTGGGCTCGACGGACAATTGTCCGAGGTTGAAAAATTGCACTTTTCAGCAGGAAAATTGCCGTTACCCATGCAATTTAAAGCAAAACAGTCAGTTGGTGACCCTGCGAAGGTTGAGGTAACGTGGGTGAACGATGAGAATATGGCTAAGGTATTCAATTACGACGAGCTGATGATGGTGGTCGGTTATTCCGATCATTCGACGGCCCCAATTGCCACAGGAGTAAGGCGATCGTTGTGCACGGCTTTAATTGATTTACCCGCTGGCTATGAGAGTGGTACGGGAATTTATCTGTTTTTTGCGGCATATGATCGGAAAAGCTATTCGCCCGATCAGTACTTTAGACTTTAATATTATTTCAACTGGAAAAGATTTCGGTGTGCAATGATTAAAGGCTGAGTGGGAAAGTGAGGTTTGGTATCAATTCATAATCAGGGATTGAACAGATATAAAATATTCGAAAATCGGATAATGTGCAGAAACTCCGAGTGGGAAAATATTGTTGCCGGAGGAGCTTAATCCCAAAGGAAATCATTAACTTAGCTGATCAGAGATGAATACAGGCGAAAATATACTGACCGAAAATATATATCTGATTATTAGTATTCTAATCGGAGTAATTTTTCTTGTAATCTATTTGGTCGTCCGACTTGGGCGATCGGAAAGAAAGAAAAGAGAGATTGAAGATCAGTTTAAAGCGCTTGAGACCAAGCTGAATAATATTCAGCTTGAAACAATAGAGTCGAAACTTAATCCGCATCTTTTTAAGAATATCCTGAATTCAATCCAGGCGCATGCTTACCAGACCTATTTTGCAATTGACAAGCTGGCGAATGTGCTGGATTATATTCTTTATGACAGTCATAAAAAATATGTAACGCCAAAGGAGGAGATTGAGTTTGCGATGAGCCTGATCGAAATTAATAAGATTAAGCTAAGCCCGCTGTTTGATCTTAAAACAAAATTAAAGATACATGATAATGAGCCGCTATATACCCAAACCGTATTGGCGCCGCTTGTGTCTATCGAATTGATTGAGAATGCTTTTAAGCATGCCGACCTTCAAAGTCCTGATGCTTTTATATCGGTTACATTTAGTTTTATTGACAGTGTTTTTTCGTTGACGGTTGCCAATAAAATTTCGGTCAAAGAACCAATGAAAAAGGAGCATAGCGGGATTGGTGAGAAATCGATGGAACAACGGCTTCGGATAATTTACGGTGAGAATTATAAGCTTGAGAAGTTTGTGGAAGACAATTGTTATATTGCTCATTTAAAAATTAACTTACTTGAACACAAAGCTAAGATGCTTGCTGTTAGATGATGAGCTGCCCAGTCTTACTTATCTGAAAATGCTTTGCGAGCAAATCCCTGAACTCGAAGTTATTCGGGCATTTAATAGTGCGACCCTCTTTTTGAAGGAAATTCCGGGACTGGAATTTGATCTGTGCATATTGGACATCGAAATGCCTGATTTTAATGGATTACAGGTCGCTCGTGCACTGAAGGGGAAGCCCGTTATTTTCACAACTGGTTATAAAGAATATGCTGCTGAGGCTTTTGACCTTGATGCAATAGATTATGTGCGGAAACCAATCAAATTAGAGCGGTTGCAATTGGCTGTTCAGAAAGCCGTTTTAAGAATAGAAAGAAGATCGGAGCCCAAAAACTATATCCAGTTAAATACAGACAAAGGAAAGACTTTATTGGTTTATGATCAAATTGGTTTTATCCGTACCTCCGAAACAGACAGTCGGGATAAAGTGGCTTATCTACTGGATGATACAACCGTCGTATTAAAGAATATCCCGTTAGGGCGACTTCTTGACCTTCTTCCTTTGGGACAGTTTTGCCAGATTAATAAGAAAGAGTTAATTGCCATCAGTGCGGTTCGCTTTTTTTCTCACGATGCAATTACCACAAATATTGTTCAATCGGACGGAAAATATGTGGTCTTGTTTTTAAGCGATACCTACCGAAAGGGCTTCATCCAACTCATAAGGGTGTGATTTGATTACAGTTTTTTCCCGTCTTATTCCATTTCTCCTCTACTTTGTCATCTGCCGAATATTTTATTCAGAAAAAACCTCCATTTTTGATGAATAATGAACTTAATAATTAATTTCAAATTGAATAATGAAGAAGCTCAGACATATATTTCTCGTATATATTCTCATCATCGGTAGTTTTGCAGCGCTGATGTATTGGATTGTTCAGACAGGTAAAACATTGGAGGTCGGGCGAAATATTAGTATTGCTGCAAATGAAACAAGCCATTGGACGGAGTTTTTAAACACTTTATTGGAGAATTTCACGCATCCTTTAGCGCTTTTGCTTGCCCAGATCATTACTATTATTATTGTGGCCCGGATATTAGGCTGGTTTTGTAAAAAAATAGGACAACCAACTGTTATTGGCGAGATTGCGGCAGGTATTCTGTTAGGGCCTTCGTTTGTAGGAATGTATTTCCCGGAGTTTTCAGCGGCATTATTCCCTGTTAAATCGCTTGGTAATCTTCAGTTCCTGAGTCAGATTGGCTTGATTCTTTTCATGTTTATGGTTGGTATGGAACTGGATTTGAAAACGCTTAAGAGTAAGACGCAGGATGCTGTTGTGATTAGTCATGCCAGTATCATTATTCCCTTCACTTTAGGGATGGGTCTGGCATATTTCATTTATTCAAATTTTGCTCCTCAGGGGGTTCAATTTTCATCGTTTGGACTTTTTCTTGGGATTGCAATGAGCATTACCGCCTTTCCTGTTTTGGCGAGGATTGTTCAGGAACGGGGTATTCATAAAACGCGGCTTGGTGCTGTCGTAATTACTTGTGCTGCAGTTGATGATATTACGGCATGGTGTATATTGGCAGCAGTGATAGCTATTGTAAAGGCAGGATCATTCGGAAGTTCTGTTTATATCATCATGATGGCAATCGGGTATGTTTTTTTGATGCTTTACGTGGTGAAGCCATTTCTTAAACGAGTCGGCGATTTACACCCGTCGCGCGAGAATATGAGCAAACCCATTGTTGCCATTTTCTTTTTAACCTTGATCTTATCGTCGTATGCGACCGAAGTGATTGGGATTCATGCGTTGTTCGGTGCCTTTATGGCAGGCACTATAATGCCCGACAATATGAAATTCCGAAATGTTTTAATTGAAAAGATTGAGGATGTTGCACTTGTATTATTGCTCCCTTTATTCTTTGTTTTTACAGGGCTGCGAACCGAGATCGGACTCCTGAATGACCTGTTTTTATGGAAGATCACGGGTTTAATCATTCTTGTTGCGGTGACGGGTAAATTTATTGGGAGCGCTGTGGCCGCAAAGATTGTCGGGCAAAACTGGCGCGACAGTCTCTCAATTGGAGCACTGATGAATACAAGGGGGTTGATGGAATTGGTTGTTCTGAATATCGGGTACGATTTAGGGGTTTTAAGTCCCCAGATTTTTGCGATGATGGTCATTATGGCCCTTATAACTACCTTTATGACAGGGCCTGCGTTAGATATTATCAACAGATTGTTCCGGAAGGAACCCAACGTTGCTTTTGAAGAAATCAGTCTGATCAGCAAATACAAAGTTTTAATATCGTTTGCTAATCCTGAAAAGGGGAAAGTATTACTTCGACTCGCAAATAACCTCGTAAAGAAGATGAACAGTAACGCTGCAGTGACAGTAATGCACCTTTCGCCTAACAATGAATTGAATCAGGTGAATATAGATGAATATGAGCACGCTAGCTTTGCTCCGGTTGTTGAGGAATCAAAAGTACTGAACCAAAAGATTACCACACTATTTAAAGTTACCAACGATATTATGTCTGAGATTTCTGAGGTGGCAAACAAAGGAGATTATGATTTACTACTCGTTGGATTTGGACAATCGATCTTTGAGGGCAGTTTGCTGGGACGGATTTTAGGGTTTACTACCCGGTTTATTGATACTGACAGGCTTATCAATACGGTTACAGGGAAAGAGAAATTGTTTGAAAGGTCTCCGTTTGAAGAGAGTACGCGAGTGATTTTGGCTCATAGCCAAGTGCCCGTAGGAATATTACTCGACAAAAATCTGTTGAAAACGGATCATGTTTTTATCCCGATTTTTGGCGTCAAAGATACTTTTTTAATCAAATATGCTCAAAAATTAATCTCCAATTCAGACGCACAGGTCACTTTCTTTGATGCAAACGGACAAGTAAAAGATTCCGAAATTAAAGAATTGATACGGGTAATTGAGCAGAATGCGCCCAATCATATCAATCTTCTGAAACAAACCTTGATTGAAAAAGATCTTCTGCAACAGCAGGATTTGATGATCATAAGTCTGGAAAGCTGGAAATGGCTCGTTGAAAAACAAGCCGTTTGGCTGGCAAATACGCCGTCCGTATTAATCATCTCCGAAGATCACATTCACCGCAAGGCCTGATAAATGGTTCATCCGAATAGTAACTGCACTTAATCTCTATCTGTTGAAAAATTGCCTGACTTACTTTGTGACTTTTTTTCAACTTACTAATTGTAACCATTCCATGAATTACAGATGCAAATCTGTTTTCAGCAGGGATCCGAAGTCAACTTAATATTGTTCCATCTCCGAAAAGAAAAATGATCCTTCGCGAAGAGCATTTTCATCGCTGTCTGAACCATGAATGGCGTTGGCCGTGAGAGAGGATGCATATAGTTTTCGGATGGTTCCTTCAGCGGCTTTTTCAGGATTAGTGTTGCCAATCAACTCACGAAAATCGGCAATTGCATTTTCTTTCTCCAAGATAGCTGCAACAATTGGCCCTGATGACATAAAATCGACCAGTTCATTGAAAAAAGGCTTGCCGGCATGAACGTCATAAAAGGCTTCCGCACGTTCGCGCGTAAACCGGGTCATTTTCATGGCTTTGATCCGATACCCTTTTTCATTGATTATCTTTAAGATCGGTCCGACAAAGTTTTTCTTGACTGCATAAGGCTTAATCATTGTAAATGTGACATTTCCAGACATAATAGGACGAGTTATTCGTGAATAGATATTTAAAATAATTAGGACTGCTAAATTTAGGAAAATATAACTGTCAATTTATCGGATGTGGTTTTTTTTGCGATTTCAATCGTGAATTGATACATTTTTTATTTTACTTACTGTTATTCAATAAAATATGGATCGGGAGCGTATAAAATGCAATAATCGTTTAACGGCATACAACCAATAATGATATCTTTGCATCTTGATTAAAATAAGTTTAGTTGGAAAGATTTGATTTAAATACCTGTACGAAGGTTAAAGAATGGCTTAGGAAAGATGTAAAAAGGACAGTAATAATTCCTCATGTCAATCCCGATGGTGATGCTATTGGCTCCACATTGGGCTTAAATGACGTTTTGAATAATGCTGGTTTTGAGTCACATGTAATTGTGCCTAATGATTTTCCGGTCTATTTGAATTGGCTTAGTTGTGAAGGTTCTCCGTTGATTTATGAACAAAATATTGAGCGGTGTCAGAAGTTGATTGATCAGGCAGATGCCCTCTTTTTTCTTGATTTTAATGATGCTAAAAGGTTGGGAAAGCTGGAAGAGTATTTGCGTACGAATGCTAAGAAGGTAGTTTTGATTGATCATCATCCCGATCCTCAAATCAAGGCTGATTTCATGTTCTCTGATACGAATGTCAGTTCAACTGCCGAGCTTGTTTATGATTTTGTTGATGCGATCGGTATGCTGGATCATCTTGGTGTAACTGGCGCAAATGCGTTGCTTACAGGGATCATTGCAGATACCGGTTCGTTTAGTCACAACGCTTCGCGGTCTCCAATGTACGGTATTGTTGGTGAATTGATTAAACGGGGTGCTGATAAAGAAAAAATTAATGAGTCGCTTTATAATAATTTTTCGGAAAAGAGAATGCGTTTACTCGGATACTGTCTGTCGGAAAAGATGGAGATTTTTCCGCAGTACAGGACGGCATTAATCTGGTTATCAGCCGAAGAGCTTAAACGTTTTGATTTCCATCCCGGTGATACAGAGGGTTTTGTTAATTATCCGCTGTCGGTCAAAGGGGTTGTTTTCTCTGCTTTCTTTATGGAGAAGCATGATCAGGTCAAGATATCTTTCAGATCGAAGGGAAGCTTTGCAACCAACGATTTTTCGGGAGCTCACTTTAGTGGGGGAGGACACAGAAACGCCTCAGGTGGCGAAACAAAACTTCCTATGGCGGAGGCACTTGCACTGTTCAGGGAATTATTGCCGCAATATTCCGGGAAATTAGATAAAGAATGTTGATAATAAACCTCTCTTTTGGTATTATCCATTTGTAAAGGGATAAATTTGAGTTAATTTTGCGCTAAATTTTTGAAGTATGAGAATCAGGTTATTCAATTTATTATTGGCTTTTGCCGCAGTAGCGATTGTGGTCACATCCTGTAAAACACCAACAGGTCAGGCTCAACGCGATCTGGAAAGAGAGTATATTACTAAATACATTGCCAAATATCATCCGACTGTTACTCCAAAACCTTCCGGTCTCTATTTTATTGAGACGAAAGCAGGCAGCACCGCTGTGGCAGATACAATTAAAGCCGGGGATCAGGTTAGCGTATTTTATAGCGGATACCTGATCGAAGATAATGATACACTCGGAATTCATGATGGTTATGAGTTTGATTCAAAAGATTTTGAGCCATTCTCATTTGTGGTAGGCTCGGGTGCAGTTATTGCCGGTTGGGACGAAGCAATGACCTATATGAAGGATGGCGGTGAAGCAAAGCTTGTGATACCATCAAAGCTCGCTTATTCCAGTAGTGGATCGTATACTATTCCACCTTATGCACCGCTCGTTTTTTATATCAAGATTTATAAAGTCTATCGATCAACTGACGAATGGCCTGTTATTGAGACACTTCCAAAAACTCCTATTATTCGTTAAATTGCGATTTTTGATACTTCTATCGAACATTTCATTTGAAACAGGCAGAACTTTTTAAAAAATTATTACCCGGTTTCATTCCTCTTTTCGTTTTTATTATTGCCGACGAATTCTGGGGAATGAAGGTTGGACTGATTGTTGCGTTGTTGATTGGTCTTGTCGAGATGGGTATTATCTGGTTTCGCGAAAAGCGGCTCGACCGCTTTGTTTTGCTCGATACGGCTTTACTTGTTGCTTTGTCCGGTATCTCAATCCTCCTGGAAAATGAGATTTTTTTCAAGTTGAAACCGGCGCTTATTGAATTGATCCTCTGTGTCGTATTAGGTGTTTCTGTATTCTCCTCTGTCAATATTGTCGGAGCAATGACCCGAAAATATATGAAAGGCGTTGAGATGAACCATGTTCAGGAAGCGCTCTTCAAAAGAAACCTTCGCAATTTGTTTTATATTGTCGTTGTTCATACCGGGCTTGTTTTCTATTCGGCCTTTTATATGAGCAAGGAGGCATGGGCATTTATCAGCGGAGGATTATTCTATATTCTTTTTGTCATCTATTTTGTCTTTGAGTACTTCAAAAACAGAAAGTTCGCCCGAAAGAATGTTCCCGAAAGTTTAGTCTCTGCATTTGAAAACGAAGAATGGCTGCCAGTGGTTGACGAAGACGGAAAAATCATTGGTAAAGCTCCGCGATCGTTGTGTCATAAAGGGGATAAAATATTGCATCCCGTTGTTCACCTTCACGTTTTTAATCCACACGGTCATATCTACTTACAGAAAAGGCCGATGCAAAAACTGATTCAACCCGGGAAATGGGACACTGCCGTAGGAGGACACATCTCGTTTGGCGAAGATCTTGAGACAGCACTGCGACACGAAGCATTTGAAGAGATCGGGCTTGAAAACTTTTCGGCAAAACCACTGGGTCGATACAGATGGGACAGCGATGTTGAGTCAGAACTGGTTTACTATTTTATATCCTACGATTTTCAAAAAATCAGGCTACACAGCGAGGAGGTAGAAGAAGGGAAATTTTGGAGTCCTGCGCAGATAGAAAGGCAGATGGGGAAGGGTGTTTTTACCCCTAACTTCGAATTTGAGTACCGATTGCTGAAAAAAGTGCCTAAAGTTTGAATACTTAGAGTGCCTAGAGTTTAGAGTGCCTAAAGTTTAGAGTGCCTAAAGTTTGAAGTACTTAGAGTGCCTAAACTCTATCTGCTTTTTACCCTTGAATCAGAAATATCGCCGGTCGTTTGTTAAAATCGGGGACACCTTTTTTCCATTGTGCAACTGTTTGCGTTTTAATGTATTCTGTGTCAAGGGTGATATCGCATGCAATGCAAAGCCGTGTCTGATCATTAAGGGTATTCACCAGATCTTTGATTAGCTGTGTATTGCGATACGGGGCTTCAATGAAGATTTGAGTTTGCTTTTCAACACCTGATCTTTTCTCAATCTCTCTGATTGCTTTCACCCTTTCCGCCGGTTTAACCGGAATATAGCCAATAAAGGCAAAGTTTTGCCCATTCATTCCTGAGGCCATAAGCGACAGCAAAATAGAGGAAGGACCTACTAACGGAATAACACGGATCTGCTTTGTATGCGCTTGTTTGACAACCTCAGCACCCGGATCAGCGATTCCCGGACATCCTGCTTCGGAGATGATCCCAACATCAAAGCCTTCGAGTACCGGATTTAAATAAGCGGCTGTTACCTGACTGTCAGTATGTTGATTAAGCTCAAAGAACTGCAGATCATCAATATTAAGTGTCGGATCCATTTTACGAAGATACCTGCGTGCGGTTCGTATATTTTCAACGATGAAATATTTTATTTCCCTGACAATCGCAGAAACTTCGGATGGAATCACACGAGCGGTGTCCGATTCGCCAAGGGTAGTAGGTATAAGGTAAAGATTGCCCATAATTCAAATTTTGGCAAAGGTAAGGAATTATGCTTGGCGATAATTATTTATTGCGTAAGTTTGAATAATGAAAAGAAAATGATGAGAGTAACAATACTGGGAACCGGAACATCACAAGGAGTGCCTGTCATTGCCTGTAAATGTGATGTTTGCAGATCTGATGATTCAAAAGATAAACGACTCAGAAGTGCAATAATGGTCGAAGAAGGATCTACAAGAATCGTTGTCGATTGTGGTCCCGATTTCAGACAGCAGATGTTGATGCATGAGGTTGATAATCTCGATGCAATTTTGCTTACACACGAACATGCTGACCATATTTTCGGATTGGATGATATAAGAAGCTTCAATTGGTTACGAAAATCGCCTATGGATATTTATTGTGAACCACGCGTGCAAAAAAACCTTAGGAATATTTTCAACTATGTTTTCGCAGAGAATAAATATCCGGGAATACCACAAATGGATTTGATTGATCTTGAAAATAAGGAATTTAAAATTGGAACTGTCAACATAATTCCCATAAGGGTCTATCATCACAAATTACCTGTGTATGGTTTTCGTTTTGGCCGGTTTGCTTATCTTACTGATTTTAATATTATTGAAGAGCAGGAGTTTGACAAATTAATAGGAGTTGATACTTTGGTTATATGTGCTTTACGGAAAACACCTCATATCTCACATCTTAATCTTTCCGGTGCGCTGGAACTTATCACAAAAATTAATCCACGCAGAGCTTACCTTACTCATATGAGCCATGAAATGGGAAAACACCGTGATCTGATTAGTGAATTACCGTCGAATGTTGAACCAGGGTACGATGGATTGGTTCTGGAAATTTAAAAACCACTATTTGTATATTTGGATATACAAGTAGTGGTTTCTTTTATTGGAATTTTTCGAATTGTCAGTTTTTATCATACACAATATTCTGCGTATCAATGGCAATCATCAATTCTTCATTAGTTGGCACAACCATCACTTTCACTTTCGCACCCTCTTTGCTAATGATCTGCTCTGCACCTCTTGATTCTTTATTAATCTGCTTATCAATTTCAATACCCAGAAAACCAAGTTCTTCGCAAATACCTACGCGTGTGGTAGCCGAATTTTCGCCAATTCCTCCGGTGAAAACCAAGACATCGACTCCTCCCATGGCGGCGGCGTAAGCTCCAATATATTTTTTGATGCGGTAATCGAACATTTTAATGGCCAGCTTACAACGCTCATCGCCCTTTTCTGCCCCTGCATAGATTTCGCGCGAATCGGACGAAATGCCTGTAATGCCCAGTAAACCACTATGTTTATTGAACAGTACTGAAGCTGATTTGGTACCGATTTTCTCTTTATCCATAATGTAAGAAACAGCACCCATATCTATATCACCCGAGCGCGTTCCCATAATTAATCCTTCCAATGGTGTAAATCCCATTGATGTGTCGACTGATTCGCCATATTTAACAGCACAGGCTGATGCACCGTTACCGAGATGGCAAGTAATCACCTTAACGGTTTTAGGATCGACTCCCAAAATTTCACATGCTCTGTTCGATACATACCGGTGACTTGTTCCGTGGAATCCGTACCGCCGTATCCCGTATTTTTTATAAAGTGCATAGGGAATTGCATACATGAAGGCGTGCTGTGGCATTGTATGATGAAATGCAGTATCAAAAACCGCTACCTGAGGAATATCAGGAATTAAAGCTTTGATGGCATAGATTCCCTTTAAATTTGGCGGATTGTGCAATGGCGCAAGTTCGATAAACTTTTCCAGCGTCTGAATCACCTCTTCGGTTATCAAAACACTTTCGCTGAATTCCTCTCCACCGTGCACAACGCGGTGACCAACTGCGTTGATCTCATCAAGTGAAGCAATACACCCGTGTTTTGCACTCGACAATATTCCAAGGATGTATTCAATTCCAATTTTATGATCGAGAATCTCTCCTTCAAAAAGCACCTTTTGTCCCGATTCTTTTTCATGTTTCAGGAATGAACCTTTCATTCCAATCTTTTCAACGATACCTTTGGCAAGAATACGGCTTTCGTCAAGCGAGTAAAACTGATATTTAATCGATGAACTTCCGCAGTTGATGACTAATATTTTCATTATTCGAATTATTTATTGTTTTAATTTCAGAACAGGCGATTGTTAAAAACAACAGGCATCCTGATTATAGTTTTTCTGTTGACAATGGCCCATTCCCAATGATTTTACCGTTTTCATCGTATTTGTAGAAACCGCAGCAAGTGTGTACTCCGAACCGTTTTGCTCTGTTCAATTTCTTAATTACGGGAGACGCCATGTACCTGGGATCGCCGAATTCGGAATAGAGATTCTCCATCCAACGATTTATTTTGTCAATTCCCAGAATGTCAGCTAATTCGAAAGGACCAAAGCGCATTCCAAATCCTACTTTCCACACTGAATCGATATCGACCATTGAACCAACCCCTTCGAGAAGGACTTCGCAAGCCTCGTTTAAAAGGGCAGTATAAAGCCGAATGGAGATCAGACCTGCCGATTCTTCAACCGGAATGGCCTGCCGATTGACCATTTTTACAAATTTCAATACTTTATTATAAACTATTTCGGACGTATATAACCCCTTAACGACTTCGCATATTCTCGCTTCGGGTGACTGCACAAAGAAATGGAGACTGACACACCGGTCACGGTATTTAAGTTCGGAGGAGAGTTCTGTAATAATAATGGTTGTCGAATTGGTGGCGATGATGCATTCCGGACTAACCACCTCTTCTATTCTTGTGAAAACTTCCTTCCGTTCGCTAATTTTACGATCACTCGATTCTGCCCTGATTGCTTCGATTACGAAGTCGCAGTCGCTTAAATCTTTAAAGTCGAGACTACCCTTAATTCTTGATAGCGTCAGCTTTTTCTCACTTTGGGTCATTCCCCAATTTTCGATACGGCGATCGAGCACTGTACTAAGCTTGTTGAAGGCGTTTTCTATCCGTTCTTCGTTAAGCTCAATAAATACCACTTCCATGCCATTTGAACTGGCAATCCGGCAAATATTTTGTCCGTCTTTCCCGCATCCGACAACTCCAATTTTTGAGAAAAGGGTTCGCTGTTGTTGCTTTTTGCTTAAACCGAAATCCTCGATGGGTTCAATAATCATGTTTTCCATTTCGCGAAATTCTTATATTTTAATCTGATTTTAACCGTTACAAATCACTTATCCGGCCTGATTGGCAGTGATAGCAACCATATTTACGATGTCACTTACTGAACAACCTCTCGAAAGGTCGTTAATCGGGGCCGCCATTCCCTGAAGGACGGGACCGATCGCCTCTGCACCCGCAAGTCGCTGAACAAGTTTGTATCCAATATTTGCGGCTTCAAGTCCCGGGAATACCAATATATTGGCTTTACCAGCAACCTCACTACCGGGTGATTTCAACTCACCAACCTCTTTAACTAAGGCGGCGTCAAGTTGCATTTCGCCGTCGATCATCAGTTCGGGAGCCATCTCGTGAGCAATGCGTGTGGCATTGGCGACTTTATCAACCAACGCATGTTTTGCACTTCCCTTGGTCGAGAAAGAGAGCATTGCAACACGGGGTTCGATATTTGCTATCGCTTTGGCCGTTTTCGCTGTTGTGACAGCAATTTCGGCCAACTGTTTTTCGTCGGGATCGGGCATTACGGCACAATCTGCAAATACTAAAATTCCGTTGTCTCCAATTGCCTTGTTTTTGAACAGCATAAAAAATACGCCGGAAACAACGCTTACGCCGGGCAATGTTTTAACATACTGAAGTGCCGGACGAAGAACATCTCCTGTAGCATTGATGGCTCCGGCAATTTCTCCGTCAGCATCGCCGGCTTTAATCATCATCGGTCCGAAAACGAGCGGATTGTTTAGCGATTTAAGTGCTTCGTCAATGGTTAGTCCTTTACTTTTCCTGATTTCAACCATCATCTCTGCATAATGCTGTCTTTTAGCATTTGTCAATGGATCAATGATTTCAGCTTCCGAAACATTAATTCCCTCTTTTTGTGTCAACTCAGCAATTATTTGAGGATTTCCAAGAAGTGTAATTCTGGCAAGTTTTTCTTTAAGTATAATTTCTGCGGCCTTAAGAGTGCGTAGCTCAGTGCCTTCCGCCAATACTATTCTGTTTTGTAACAGACGCGCTCTATCTTTTATTTGTTCTATTAATTCCATATATTGAGGTTTTAAAACTTTTGAACTTGATTATCAAAAATTACGCAAAATTACAGAATATTGAAGGAGCAGTCCTATAATTGTTTGATTTTTTTAAGTAAAAAATTGGGATTGTTCTTTTTAAGTCATTAAAATAGTCATTGAAAAGGCCATTGGCTTCGCCGTCATTGAAAAGTCATTGAATAGGTCACTGGCTTCGCCGTCATTGAAAGGTCATTAAAATAATCATAGAAAACGTCATTGGCTTCGCTGTCATTGAAAAGGTCATTAAAAAGTCAATTGGAAAGGTCATTAAAAATCTTCGTTTGAGTATCCGATGCTGATATAGGACCTGATACCAGACTGAACCAAACATAGAGCAGGGAAATGGAATGATGGGGCGGTAAGGCGATGGGGCGCAAGGCCGGCGACAGAGTGATCAAATAATCTTTGATAAGAGGTATGGACCAAACATGTAGCAAACCCATCCGGGCTGTTTGTTTCAATTACGATAGATGTGTATTAAAAGTGCATTGTGCCTGGAAAGTTCGCAAATCCCGTATTGGTAAAATACGATATTTATTGATTCTCATTACTTAATTTCAACAAAATAATTAAAATTTAACCTTACGGGAAGTGAAAACCGCCACATTTTTGTGATATTTGTCATTGAAAATTAATCAAATCCAAAATCAATTTGATATGTATAAAATTCAGACACTTAACAAGATCGACAAGGAAGGTCTCCAGGTATTTCCTGCATCAAACTACAAAATTGCAAACGAAATATCCGACCCGGATGCCATCGTTTTGCGTAGTTTTAGTATGCATGACATGGAGATTCCCGATTCTGTTAAGGCAATTGCCCGTGCAGGGGCGGGTGTGAATAATATTCCGATCTCGAAATGTACCGAAAAAGGGATTGTTGTTTTCAATACCCCCGGTGCCAATGCCAATGGTGTAAAAGAGTTAGTGATTGCCGGTCTGTTACTGGCTTCACGTGATCTTATTGGTGGCGTACAATGGGCTAAAACTCTCGTTGATGAGGGTGATAAAGTTCCAGCGCTTGTCGAAAAAGGGAAAGCTAATTTTGGGGGCTATGAAATTAAAGGGAAGACACTTGGTATAATTGGTCTTGGTGCTATTGGTGTTTTGGTTGCGAATGCTGCCCAGTCGTTGGGAATGAAGGTTATTGGTTATGATCCTTATATCCTTGTCGAACATGCGTGGAATTTACATCATGACGTTGTTCGCGCATGGAGCATCGAATCAATGCTTGCCAAAGCTGATTTTATTACGGTGCATGTTCCATTGCTGGCGGATACAAAAGGATTCGTCAATGCAGATAAGCTTAAATTGATGAAAGACGGGGTTAAGATACTAAACTTTGCCCGTGGTGAACTTGTTGTTGATGCTGATATTAAAGAGGCTATCGAGAGTGGTAAAGTAGGTGCCTATTTCACCGATTTCCCCAATGCAGAACTCCTTAAGATGGATAAAGTTATTGCGATTCCCCACCTTGGAGCATCGACCAACGAATCGGAAGTGAATTGTGCGATTATGGCAGCCGAACAAGTTCGTAATTTCTTTGAAAACGGAAATATCCGAAACTCGGTTAATTTTCCGGGCGCTGAAATGGAGCGGAATTGTGGTGCACGTCTTTTAGTGACCAATAAAAATATTCCAAATATTATCAGCCAGATAACAACAATTCTTGCCCAGGAAGGAATAAATATTGATAATATGCTCAATAAAAACAAAGGAGATATTGCCTATAATATTATCGATATCAATAATAAGAGCCTTTCCGATGAGATCGTCAGCAAGATGAAATCAATTGACGGAGTATATATGGCCCGGGCGCTTCAGGCGAAATAAAGAGGGAAGGACTGAGAGAAGAGGAGACAGGAGATGGGGTAAGATACTTTACCCTTTATCCTTTTAAATAAAACATAATTATCAAATTAATAGAAAATTATCAAAACTAAATTTAAATGAGTAATTCCTTAACAAACAGAGCGGCGGATAACATTCGTATTCTTTCGGCTGCGATGGTAGAAAAAGCAAATTCGGGTCATCCCGGAGGTGCAATGGGTGGTGCCGATTTTGTGAATATCTTATTTACCGAATTTTTGAAATACGATCCCAGCGAGATGACGTGGCCATTCCGCGACCGGTTTTTCCTCGATCCGGGGCATATGTCACCGATGCTTTATTCTGTACTTGCACTTGCGGGACACTATTCCATCGATGATCTGAAAGGGTTTCGGCAGTGGGGATCGGCAACGCCCGGTCATCCTGAACTTGATCCTGAGCGTGGTGTCGAAAACACTTCCGGTCCATTGGGACAGGGGCATACCATGGCTGTAGGCGCTGCAATTGCTGAGCGGTTTTTAGTCGCACGCTTTGGAGAATGGATGGCTCATAAAACCTTTACCTTTATTTCAGACGGAGGAGTCCAGGAGGAAATTTCTCAGGGAGCTGGTCGTCTGGCCGGTTATTTGGGATTGAATAACCTGATCATGTTTTACGATTCGAATGATATTCAGCTCTCAACCCAAACCAATGCGGTTACTGCCGAAGATACCGAAATGAAGTATAAGGCCTGGGGTTGGAATGTTCTGTCGATTGTGGGAAACGATGCGGATGCTATTCGCGGCGCTCTTAAATCGGCGCTGGACGAAAAACACAGACCGACTATTATTATCGGCAAAACTACGATGGGTAAGGGCGCCGTTAAAGAAGATGGTTCCAGTTTTGAACGTCAATGTTCGACTCACGGTCAACCGCTTACGCATGCCGGAGCTTCTTTCAAAAAAACGATTGCCAATTTGGGTGGTGATCCTGAAAATCCATTTGTGATCTTCCCCGAAGTGGCTGAACTCTATGCTAAACGTAGAGAAGAGTTGGAAGCCTGGGCTAACGGGAAAAATGATGAAGAGGATGCGTGGGCTGCTGCTAATCCCGAACTGGCAGACAAACTTGATACATTCTTATCAGGCGATGTGCCCGAATTCGATTTCTCCAAAATTGTTCAGAAAGCGGGTGCTGCGACGCGCAATGCCTCGGCGACGGTTCTTGGTGCTTTCGCAAAACAGATCGACAATATGATTGTTGCATCGGCTGACCTTTCAAACTCGGATAAGACCGACGGATTTTTGAATAATACGCACGCTTTTAAAAACGGTGACTTTACAGGGGCCTTTCTTCAGGCGGGTGTTTGCGAACTCACAATGACTGCTGTGATGAATGGTATTGCGCTTCATGGCGGAATCATAGCTGCCTGCGGAACCTTTTTCGTTTTCTCCGATTATATGAAACCTGCCGTGCGTTTGGCTGCGCTGATGGAGTTGCCGGTGAAATATATCTGGACTCACGATGCTTTCCGCGTTGGTGAAGACGGACCAACTCACCAACCGGTTGAACACGAAGCTCAGATCCGGTTGATGGAAAGTCTTAAAAATCATCACGGAGAAAACTCTGTTCTGGTATTACGTCCCGCCGATGCACAGGAGACCACAGTGGCATGGCAACTTGCTCTTGAAAACACCAGTACTCCTACCGCATTTATCCTTTCGCGTCAAAACATCAAAGATTTGCCTGCCAAAACCAGTCGCTACGAAGAGGCTAAACAGGCAGCTAAGGGTGCTTATATAGTTGAAGAATGCGAAAATCCCGCAGTGATTTTGGTAGCTTCGGGTTCGGAAGTTGCTTCGCTTGTCGAAGGAGCTGCTTTGTTGCGCGAGCGCGACGGACTTGGTGTTCGTGTTGTATCCGCTCCTTCGGAAGGACTTTTCCGCGAACAGGACAAGGCTTACCAGGAAAGTGTTTTGCCTCATAGTGTTCCTAAATTTGGTCTTACCGCTGGTTTGCCGATCACATTACGCGGACTTGTTGGCGATTCGGGTGCGATATGGGGATTGAGTTCTTTTGGATTCTCTGCACCATATGAAGTACTTGACAAACAGCTTGGTTTTACTGCCGAAAATATCTACAACCAGGTAAAAGCGCTATTAGCTTAATCTGATTTTAATACTCAAACAGAAGACGGACGCCCCAAAGGTGTCCGTTTTTTATTTGATAAGATATTATCTCTAAGTAAGTTGAATGATCAGGTGCCTTATTTATAAACAGCCAACACGGTAGGGGTCTGCTTTTCTACAATACCATATCTCCTACGGAGAAAGACAAGGCTGGTAAATTGTTGAATAACAAATATTTGTGAAAATCTTATTTTATTCAAAAAACCTTGGAAGTCTGATATCAACAAAAAATCAAACCTTATTAAACAACATGAAATAAGGTGAATAAGGTTAGGGAATTGAGGAGAATAGCCTCTGCTATTGAGGTTAAAGAGATTCAGAAAATAAGGTTTTTCCACGCAGGAAAAGGTTCTGACAATAATTTGTTTTTTGCAATATATTTATATTCAGTACTATACAAGTAATTATATAGTACTGAATAAGGGAAAATTCATAGCAATTCGTATTTCTCGCTAAAAAGGGATCCCGAAGTTTCAGGATTGTCGTACACCCGAAACACAAATCTTAAGTAGGATGAATAATATAATGTCGTGTTTCATAAATTTTACAAATCCCCCTTGGTCCCCCTTTTTCAACGGGGGAATCCCCCAAAAAAGACTTATTTTATAAAATAAAACGTTATAATATAGTCCGGTTTAATAAAACTCATCTAAATTCATCATAAAAGGAAGGGACTAGTTCAGGTGAGACGAAGAACGTTTTACGACATTATTTATTTCTCATTACTTATTTCTACTAATTTTTAATTCTTTTCTTTTATTTTCTCCTCAATCCTTTGTCTCACAAGTTCACTCAGTTCATCGGGCGTCAACCCTTTGGGACTGATTACAGGAAGAAATTCAACGGTAATCTTCGTGCGTTTGATCCGCATTTTATCCCTGGCATCGCCATAATAAGCTCCCGTTATCGCGATTGGAACGACAGGGATACTCAACTCGGTACTTAATAAGGCAAAGGTTTTTTTGAACGAACCCATTTCACCGGTCAGTGTTCGTGTTCCTTCGGGGAATATCAGGATTTTTTTGCCATGCTTAACAACTTCGGCCATTTTATGGATCGATTCTTTCAGATCTTTCGCAAGATCCATCACAATGAGATTCGACCAATGTGCCAAATATTTACGAATTGGCCCCTTGACATGGTCTTTTTTCGCATAAGAATAAGTGTCTCTCAACGTTTTCCTGTCGAGATAGGCGAGGACCAGGAAAGCATCGAGTTTGCTCTGGTGATTCGGCGTGAAAAAACAAGGACCTTCGGGAATATTTTCGAAACCTTTGCCTTCGGTTGCGATGAAGATATTAGAGATTGAACGAACCGAATGAACAATCGTACCCAGTAAGAATGAATACTTTGGCAGATCAACCTCTGCTTCTTCTTTCAGGTCGCCTGTCCAGTTATCAGTTTCTTGTTTATGAAAAAGTTTATTCAGGCTAATGTGCTCTGCGATGGAGCGAATGGACGGAAACTTTATAAGTTGTTCTTCTCCGATCTTAACGCCAAATGTCTTTTCGATGTAGTCGATCAGGCTAAGTTTTCCGAGCGAATCGAGGGCAATGTCGAAAACAAGGTTGTCTTCGGGAGAGATATCCATGTCGACCTGCGATTCAATAAATGATTTTACCGCGCGGTATTCATCCGTATCGGGATCTTTCGATTTGGGTTTTTCGCTCTCTGCTTTTTCGATCAGATCGGCAAATTTGAACCGTTGAAGCTTCGATAGCCGGGTGCGTGGTAAATCGGAATTTACAAGTGTAAACTGCATAATCCGCTTATAGGAACTCATCTCTGCGTTGAACGGTGAAAGAACAGATTCTCTGAAATAATGCTGAATATCAGTTATATTATTCTCAGAAATATATTTTAAATCGGGAAGGATTAAAGCATGAAGCATATCTTTATACATAAATACACCCGCTTCCTTAATTGCAGGCGAGGAGCTTTCAAGCTTAATCTCAACCTCGACAGGATTAATATTTTTCCCGTTAGGTAAGACAATTATTTCTTTCTTTCTTCCCGTGATATATAAATATCCTCCCGGTTCAATTCTGCCAAGATCGCCGGTATACAGCCATCCGTCTTTGAGCACTTCGGCTGTTTCGTCCGGCCGGTTGTAATAGCCTTTCGTGATGCCGGGCCCTTTGGCAACGATTTCGCCATCCCTGATCTCAACAGTAAGTCCGGGCAGGGCTTGCCCCGTTGAACCAATTTTTACTTTTCCCGGCCGGGGAAAAGAGATCATCGGAGCGGCTTCGGTCATTCCATAACCTTCGAGAATATCGAACCCAATGGCATAGAAAAATTTGCCAACCTCTGTATTTAAGGCGGCTCCTCCCGAAACCATATACAATAAGTGCCCGCCCAACCCGTCGTGGATTTTCTTAAATAATATTTTACCAAGTTTTCTACTCCTGGTTTGATAGACAAGTCCTAAAAAAGCGCGTGCAATGATGCTTTTATTAATCTTAGCCATAAGTCCGCGGTACATCAACTCATAAAGTCGCGGTACACCGATCATTACAGTCACCTGATTGTCAGCCAGTGTTTTCATGAGGTCTGGCGTCTGCATCGAAGGGGAGATCACTACCTGACCTCCCGCATAAAACGGGACCATCATCGATCCGACAAGCGGAAAAACATGATGCAAAGGAAGCAAAATTAGTACCTGGCATTCGGAATGAAATATTTTGGCTTCGATCACCGCAATCATATTCTGGATAATATTGGTGTAAGAAAGCATTACCCCTTTGGGGCTTCCTGTGGTTCCGGAAGTATAGATAATTGCAGCCGTCGTATCATTGTCTTCAGGACCAGTCCATTTACTTTCGGGTTGATCGACAACCGGAGAGTGATCTTCAAAGACAACAATCCGGGGCTGAAAAGCGCATTTCTGACTCATCCTGGCATAGGCATCCTTCATTGATGAACTAATAAAGAGCAATTCGGGCTTACAGTCATCAATTATATAAGCAACGTCTTCGGCTGATGCAACGTAGTCAATCGGGATTGCGATACAATTACTCTGAAGCGCGGCATAAAATGCATAAATCCACTCTACCCTGTTTTCGGAATAGATCCCAACTTTTGTAATCCCTTGATTGTTTATGAGTAGTGAGTACTGCTGAATATATTTTAGTAATTCACGCCCAGTGATATCCTGATTGTGGGTGACGATATACTTCTTATCAAGGTTATCTATGTTAATAATTGCTTTCGACATAAGCTGTTAATGAGTTATGATTTAGTTTATGCAAAATTTAGTCTTCTTTAAAAATTCATTCGTCTTTATTTCGGGTATACAACCTTTAAATTTAATCTCCGGTTGTAACCTCACTTTTCGAAAATCGAAGTGCAAAGTAACAGAATCTTGCAATAAAACCAAAGAACCGTTTAATTAGTCGTCAATTTCGAATCTAAAAACGGGGAAAAAGAAAAATGTTTTGCAATTTAGAGTTGATATTGGTCTGGCACAAGTTCAATTGATTTACTAAATTTGTGGCCGTTGTAAAAATCAGTTTATGTCAGGACATAGTAAATGGTCAAAGATTAAGAGGAAGAAGGGAGCGCTTGATGCCAAAAGATCAAATATCTTCTCAAGATTGTCGAAAGAGATCACTGTTGCCGTAAAAGAGGGAGGTATCAGCGATCCGTCGATGAACGCGCGATTACGGATTGCCGTGTTGAACGCCAAAGGGCAGAATATGCCGAAGGACAACATTGACAGGGCAATCAGCAAAGGCGAAAAGGATGGGAACGACCTTGCCGAGATATTTCTGGAGGGTTACGGTACAAGCCGGGTTGCTGTTTTCGTGGAGTGTCTGAGTGATAATAACAACAGAACGGTTGCTGATATCCGGCACATTTTCACGAAGCGGGGAGGAGCTCTTGCTACAAAAGGTTCTCTGAATTTTATTTTTGATCGCAAAGGTGTTTTCTCCATTCCCGTGAAAGCAGGAGTCAATATGGAAGAGCTGGAGCTTGAGTTTATTGAAGCCGGAGCTGAAGATGTCGAAATTGAGGATGATATGATTACAGTGACTACTGCACTCGCGGATTTCGGGAACTTCAACAAAAAATTGGAGGAGTTGGGAATCGAGCCGCAAAGAGCAGAGTTACAACGGATGCCGACTGTCGAAAAACGTCTGGCAGTGGCTGAAGCAAGAATCGTTCTCAGGATGATCGAAGAGCTGGAAGACAATGAAGATGTGCAGAATGTTTACCACAATCTCGAAATGACCGAAGAATTGGAGCAAGCGCTTGAAGAAGAGTAGGTTAATGTGCTAAATTGATATGTCAGTTTATATATGGCAATTTGCCAATTCGACAATTATTGTCCCTCTTAACTAAATAACTTTCTACATGAAGCGACGTAAAATAGTTATCCCGGTTGTGATTATTGCCGCACTGATCATTATTGCTGCGTCGCAGTATCCGAAACTTTATCTTGCAACAGGGTATGGTGCAAAATCTATGGCGACCGCTGTTTTTGTTGCTGAAAGAGATCCGCAGATGGTGAAGTTAACCGATCTGAATTATTCAATTGTGAAATATACCCAGAGTGTTGTTGACTATGAAAACAAGTCAGTGACCACCTCTTTCTGGGGATTGGCAAAACAGACCGCCGTTTACCGCAAAGGTTTTGGCTGCTGCCTGATTGGAGATCGCTCAGCCGATTCGCTTCGAATAATGAGTTTTACTCCTCCGGTTAATCATCGCGACGGAATATGGCGAATGGCCTGGCCCAATGGCGATGTTATAAAAGACACGGTTTATTCTGATATTGATACAGCCAAACTGAAATCGGCAATTGATGCTGCATTTGATAATTCTTCTGAGTATAAGAAAAGGACGGCTGCAGTTGTGGTCGTCTATAAAGGGGAGTTGGTTGCAGAGAAATATGATAAAGCATTGGGAATAACGCCTGATACGCGAATATGGGGATGGTCGATGAGCAAAAGTCTTATGAATGCAATGGCCGGGGTTCTGAGCAAACAAGGCAAACTTGATGTAAAAGCGGTTGCTCCTGTTCCTGAATGGCAGAAAGATCGCCGGCGCGACATCACCATCAACGATTTAATGCACATGAGCAGCGGATTGAAGTGGGACGAGGATTACAGTGATGTCTCATCTGCAACTAACATGCTTTACCGTTCGGCTGATTGTTACAAAGTTGCTATTGACGTACCTTATCAGAAGAAACCCGGTACGGAATGGAAATATTCATCGGGAACGTCCAATATCCTCTCAGGAATTATGCGCATTTTGATTGGAAACGATCAGATTTACCACGAGTTTCTTTACCGTGAGTTATTTAATAAAATTGGTGTTTCTTCCATGATTCTCGAGACTGATGCGGCAGGTAATTTTGTCGGGTCATCATATGGTTATGCTTCTGCACGCGATTGGGCCCGATTCGGTTTGCTTTATTATAACGATGGTGTGTGGAAAGGCGATACCATTCTTCCCAAAGGGTGGGTTGCATATACACGAACACCTGCCTCTGCATCGAAAGGTGAATATGGTGCACAGTTTTGGCTGAACAAATCCATGACTCTGCCTGATGCACCTGAAGATCTGTTTGCATGTGAAGGTCATCGCGGACAAAACGTCTTTATTATCCCTTCACGTAACCTCGTTGTCGTTCGTCTGGGTTTCTCGGAAGAGGGATTCAAAAGCAATGAATTTTTAAAAGGGATTCTGGCAGCGATTAAGAAAGACTAAGAGAGGGGGAGAAGGGGAGAAAAGGCGATAGGGAGAAAAGGCGAAAAGGCGGTAAAGCGATGGGGAGATAGGAAGATGGGGAGAAAAGGCGAGGGGGAGATGTAAAAAATTAAGATCAATAAAACAATGAACAAACCCAATATCATATTACCTGCCGAATGGGCGGATCAAAGTGGTGTTATGCTTACGTGGCCTCACGAAGGAACCGACTGGGCTGATATGCTCGGTGAGGCGGAAGATTGCTTTATTGCTATTGCCAAAGCCATAGCCGAAAGAGAAAAGCTGTTGATTGTTTGTCAAGATAGGCAGATTTTGGCGGATAGATTGAGGAACTGCCGGATTGAAAATATTGTTTTTGCAGAATACCCATTGAACGATACCTGGGCACGCGACCACGGAGCGATAACTGTGATGATCGACAGAAAACCAATGTTATATGATTTTACTTTTAATGGTTGGGGAATGAAATTTGCTGCAAACTTTGATAATCAGATAACATCTTCACTCTATAAAAACGGGTTTTTCAGGAGTGAGGTTCAATATGAGAATAAGCAGCACTTTGTTTTGGAGGGGGGAAGCCTTGAATCAGATGGTGAGGGGACTTTGCTTACAACGCGGGAATGTCTGTTATCAATCAACAGAAATCAGCATCTAAAGGAAGCAGAGATTGAAAAACAATTAATTGATTTATTTGGACTTAAGCAGGTATTGTGGCTATCGTCGGGTTCTCTTGCCGGTGATGATACAGATAGTCATATTGATACGCTGGCAAGATTTTGTAATCCGCAGACGATTGCATACATCAAATGTGAGGATGTGAATGATGAGCACTATGAAGCCTTGAGTATTATGGAACAGGAACTAAGCTTGTTTCGTACGCTAAAGCGGGAACCTTATTATCTTATTCCGCTACCAATGGCAGACGCTGTTTTCCATCAAAAACAGCGTCTGCCCGCAACATATGCTAATTTTTTAATCATCAATCAGGCAGTTCTTGTCCCGTTTTATAACTCTCCTCAGGATCAAATTGCTGTTAAACAGTTACAGAAGGCCTTTCCTGAAAGAGAAATCATCGGGATTGACTGCAGTGTGCTGATCAAACAGCACGGATCGCTTCATTGTGTAACGATGCAATTTCCGAAAGGGGTATTGTAATCGTATCAGGCAATTAAAACACTATATTTGTTTGAATGTTTTAGTTGACAAGTCCTTTATAAAATCAGCAGGTAACATGCTTAAAACAGGTTTAATACAACAGGCAAACAGCGCCAACACTGAGGCGAATAAGTCGAAACTGGCATCGAATATTGCATGGTGTGCCGGGCAAGGGGCAAAACTCATTGTCTTGCAGGAGCTGCACAACTCCCTCTATTTTTGTCAGACAGAAAACACCGTGCTATTTGACCTCGCAGAGACAATTCCGGGTCCATCTACTGAGTTTTACAGCCAGTTGGCAAAGGAACATCAGATTGTACTTGTTACTTCACTTTTTGAAAAACGTTCGGCAGGACTTTATCACAATACAGCTGTTGTATTTGAGAATGATGGCTCGATTGCAGGAAAATATCGCAAGATGCATATCCCTGATGATCCGGCCTACTACGAGAAGTTCTATTTCACCCCCGGTGATTTGGGTTTTGAGCCAATTCAAACCTCTGTCGGGAAACTAGGTGTTCTTGTTTGCTGGGATCAATGGTATCCCGAAGCTGCCAGACTTATGGCGCTTGCAGGTGCCGAAGTATTAATTTACCCCACCGCCATCGGATATGAATCATCTGATCAGGAGGATGAGAAAAAACGTCAGCTTGAGGCATGGATGATTTCGCAGCGCGGACATGCTGTCGCAAATGGATTACCCGTAATTGCCGTTAACAGAACAGGTTTTGAATCTGATCCTTCGGGACAAACGAATGGAATAGCCTTTTGGGGAAATAGCTTTGTTGCCGGTCCGCAGGGTGAAATACTTGCAATAGCTCCGGAATCCGAAGACGCCAATCTAATTGTTGAGATCGACCTTAAAAGATCAGAATCTGTGCGACGCTGGTGGCCATTTCTGCGCGATCGTCGCATCGACGCGTATGGTGATTTGACGAAGCGGTTTATTGACTGATTGAAAAGACAGCGTAAGCGCGTGAAAGGGAGAATGTGAGAAAGAGAAAACTATTATAGAAAATCTTCACGGATAGGAGAGAAGTTGTCGACTAATCTTACCAGGAGTGACATGACCCTGATCGTATGTTTTTTCCCTGAAGCAATATAAAACAGATCACCCTCCCCAAGATGCTGATCGGGTTCACCTTCACAATACAAAATGATTTCTCCTTTGGCAATATAGCAGGTTTGCTCATGCGGATGTGAATGATACGGTTCGGCTTCAATCCATGGACCGTTTCTGAATTCGATCATCACTGTCATAATGTCCTTAAGATAAACAATTTTCCGGAATACTCCGCGGCGGATCTCTTCCCAGTTATCTTCTTTATATTTTAGTACTGCCATTTTTGATTGGATTATTTTTAATTATTCGAGAATTCAGTAATATGCAAATTTGCATTCAAAATTATAATTTATTTTTCGTCATATGATCGGGAGACAGGGAGACAAATTGTCAAATCCGATGGGGCGAGGGGAGATAGGGAGACAATTATCTAAACATGGAGAGACGGAGGGAGTGTCATTAAAATAGTCATTGGCTTCGCCGTCATTGAAAAGGTCATTGAAAAGTCATCCGATGCTGATATAGGACCTGATACCAGACTCGATAAGGACCAAACATAGAGCAGGAAATGGAATGATGGGGCGGTAAGGCGATGGGGCGCAAGGCCGGCGACAGAGTGATCAAACAATCTTTGATAAACGAGGTATGGATCAAACATAGAGCAAACCCATCCGGGCTGTTTATTTCAATTATGATGGATATGTATTAAAAGTGCACTGCACTTTGAGAGTTCACAAATTCCGTATTGGCTACGCGGTAGGAACAGGGTGTTGTGCGGTTATGTTTCTACAATACTGTAACCGCTTTTTCACCATATAGGTGCATAGAGCAGATAGTTTTTAAGGCTAAGATCAAGCTGAAAATGAGAGTTTTAAAATAAAATGAGAATTGAAAATCAGCTGATTAAAAAGAGTTAGGATACGACAAAATTCCCTTTTTCTCCCTCATTCCATTAGTAGAAAGGCACACAATACACGTAGTCATTATTCCATTATTTTAAATCACTATTGTCCGGTTAAAATATTGACAATCTAAGATGGCGTCCCGTATTTACGGGATTGCTTTTCAGATTCTATAATACATTTATCTACAAAGATATAGCAACTACGTTGTAAAAAGGATGCTGCGTAGTTTCTACAATACCGTAACCGCACAAAAATAACTGCATTTGGTTTTTAAATTTTTAAGCAAAGAAAGGATAGTCTTTCACCTGAACATATTCTTTATCCAACAGTGCTTTTTCTTCCTGACTTAACGGACTATTCGTAATTTCCTCAATATGATCGACTACGAAAGAAAAGCTTTTAAAATCACCGGGAGGAATAATGACATCCGGTCCCAGCTGAAGCGAATATTTGATTGCAGCGATGCTCAACGCTTTATCTGTCATGGTGTCAATCGGTTTGCACCATGCTTTTTTATAACCTGAACTTTGACGTTCCGATTCATCTTTCCAATGGCGGTGGATAAGTGACTTTATTCCCAATATGCCCATTTCTCGCTTTTTTGCTTCTCTGCACAATGCTGTTCCCATTTCATTCCGCATATTCATCATCCAGTTAACCGGGAACATAACAGTATCGAAATCATACAACTCTATTGCTTTAATGGCAATTTCTTCCGAATGCGCTGTAATACCAAGTTTTCGGACGCGACCTTCTTGTTTGGCCCTAATCATCATCTCCATTACACCTCCCGGCCCAAATGCCTGATCAATATCCTTTTGTGCTGATATTCCATGTAATTGATATACGTCAAAATAATCGGTATGCAACAGTTCGAAAGACCGTTCGAAATCACGCTCTGCTCCTTCACGCATCCGATTACCGGTTTTACATGCAAGATACACATTCTTCCGATAATTTTTCAGGGAATTTCCAAGCTTTTCCTGTGCGTCCTCATAGCCGGGAGCCACATCAAAATAATTAATTCCGCGATCGATTGCCCATGACACATAGTTGTCGGAAGCAGCCTGCCCATCACGCATGGAGACAATACCTCCATAAACTATCGGAAAAACTTTGAATCCGGTTTTTCCCAGTTCCCGTTTGAGTATAGCAGCCGGTTTCTGTTCCCTGCCAAATACATCTGTAATTTTCCCCGTTACACCCAAAGCAGCAATAGCTGCTGCCCCTTGCATGAAATTTCGTCTGTTCATTACATCGTTATTTTAACTTTATACTACAAATTTAATTATAATACAAATGAGTCGTTGAAGAATTTTCTTTTATTTTCATCCACTAATCTTCTCCGATTAGCAGGACCCATCGTGCCTAAGGACACATATGTCAGCAAACTGATTCTACTGCTTAAAACTTCTGAATATCAAATAATGGCCTTTTGCGTGAATAGTAATCCGATTGCATGTCGCTTCATTGAGGCTGCCCTGCCACCAGTTGGTGAAGTCGCTTAACGGATAAACAAGGTTTTCACCCTGAATACCGCTTGCCCCAAAATTAAAGATGGAAACCTGTTGTCCGGAATAGGTGGCGAATGTAGTGGTGTCTTGCGTAGGTGTAAAGATACCGTAATCCGTTGCCATTTGCACACGCGCCAGGCTCATATACTCCATCAACAAACTGATGTTGCCCAAGGTATGATCTTCCCGTTTTCCGGTGGCGCCTACAATAACTATGTTTTTGAATCCCTGGTGAATCAGGTGCGTAACGGCTTTCGTCTGATCGTTGGAATTCTGTTCGCTGATCGTCAAAATACGATCGGCAAAGCATAACCGATTCTCTTCTGAGATTGAATCACCATCCCCAATAATCAAGTGCGGAACGTTTCCCCTACGGATATACTCATCGGCAGCACCATCACAACACGCTATGTAAGGAGCAGTATGCAACAGCTGCAGCGGATAAGGGTGAACCGGCTGTTCAGACACCCACCAGTATTCTGTCGGAGTTACTCCGGGGATAATTTTTTCTCCCATCATAGGGGTGGTTACTTCAATACTATCCTTATGTGCCAGATCCACTATTTTTTGTATCGACTCGTCCCAGGGATGCATGGCAAGGTCGAAGACTCCCCAGTGGATCGGAAGCAGAAGTCCGGCTTTTACATCTTTACACACCTGTATCACTTCCTCCGGGAACAAGTGTACTTTTGGCCAGCGGGGATTCCATCCGTCGATCTCCACACAGGCGATATCGAAAGGACCGTACTGATTACCTGCCTCTGCAAAATGTGCTCCGTAAGCCGAATCACCACTCCAATATATTTTCTTGCCTCCGCCGGTAAAAACATAGGATACCCATAGGGTTTTATTCCGGTCGTAACTGCTACGGCTGGAATAATGAACCGCCGGCAGAGCGATTATTTCCATTCTTTTGCATTGGACAGAATCACCCCATCCCATAACCTGTATTTTATTTTCAGGTACACCCCATCCCCGAAGCCGTGCGTCCACACCCAACGGAACGATAAATACCACCTTCTTATTCAGCAGGTAATCTATTGTAGCATATTCCAGATGGTCATAATGGTCGTGTGTCAACACTACATAATCAAGATCAGGAAGTTCCAACCGGCTGATCGGCGCTTCATCATAACGGGGTGTGATACCAGGAAAAGGGCCTGCATTTGAGAATACCGGGTCAATTAAGATACGCGTGCCATTCAGTTCAACTATGGCGGAAGAATGACCGAGCCAGTATATAACGAACGGTTCGGGGGGGTGAGGGAACGACTCTTTTGTCAGCAGTACTTTAGGAAGAGGGGCGAGGGGTGGGGTGAATTAAATACCACAAGTTAGAATTTTTAGTTCCCCCCAATTAATTTTCAAACACCATTTTTCTCTTTGCTAGCAACGAGTTACACAGGTTATTTTTCTTCCACACTTCGATATCTTTTACCCTACAATTAT